>NZ_ASZW01000084.1:0-856 GCF_000468215.1 Arthrobacter sp. CAL618
GGGCGCTTCGGCCACGGAAATCATTCACTCTCCGCGCGGACCCCGCGCCACCGAGGTGATCCGCGCCGACCAGTCCCTGACCTCGGTCATCCCCCACGACGTTCAGCACACCAGAGCCATCCGGATCCCGGAGACCCAAGCTGAATCGCTTCCCGAGTCGGATCAGAGAACCGACAAACAGGCCCGACGGGAGTTCAAGGTCTACCAAAAGCAGCAGGCCAAGGCCGCCCTGCGGCCCGAGAAAGCGCTGCGCCCCGGCAACCGTGGACGCCGCAACGCTATCTGGGTGGTACTGCTTCTGCTCCTCGCTGGGCTCGCCGCGGGCCTTGGCTGGTTTTTCGGGGTGGGGCCCGGTGCACAGGCAACAGTGCCCGACGTCGTCAACCGTTCGGTGGACCAGGCCGAGTTGTTGCTGGCACAAAACGGCTTCGACGCCCCACGTTCGGAAGAAGAGTTTCACGACGAAGTGGCATCGGGGTTGGTGATCCGCAGCGAACCGGCGGCGCAAACCGAGATCCGCCGTTACCAGTCAGTCGAGCTGTTCGTGTCGAAAGGCCCCGAGCTGTTCGAGGTGCCGAATGTTGTTGACCGGGGTGAGGCTGCCGCCGCAGAACAACTGGCCGGCAGCGAGCTGGCAGTCGGTGAGATTACCCGGGAGTTCAACGCCGACGTCGAGGACGGACTGGTCATTAGCCAGGAGCCCGCCGCCGGTGATCAGACTCCGCGTGGCACCGCCGTGAACCTTGTCGTGTCCCAGGGCCCTGAACCTATTGAGGTTCCGGTGGTGACCGGGCAGCCGCGCGCCGACGCCGTTGCCGCCATCGAGGCCGCCGGCCTGGTGGCAGCGGTGGCCCCC
>NZ_ASZW01000084.1:866-1189 GCF_000468215.1 Arthrobacter sp. CAL618
CCCGCGGGCGCCGTCGTCGGGCAGAGCCCTTCCGGGGGGCAGCTGACCCGTGGGGAGACGGTGACCCTGACCCTATCCCTGGGGCCCCGTCTGGTTGAGGTGCCCAACGTGTTCTCCCAGCGGGAAGAGGCAGCCGTGGCCGAACTTGAAGCGGCCGGATTCGTTGTTGTAGTGGACTACACGTTCGGCGGTTCGGTTCTCGGTCTGGTCGCAGGGCAGGATCTGACCGGCGAGCAGCCGGAGGGCTCCACCGTCACGATCACCGTCACGTAGCAAGGATCCACCAGGGTTTAGACACAACAGAGGCGAAGCGTTTCCGCTTC
>NZ_ASZW01000085.1:0-4482 GCF_000468215.1 Arthrobacter sp. CAL618
CCCTGCTGTCCTTAAGTTCGCCGGGAACTAGTCCTGGTTGAGGTCAGCGTCATCGCCGCGAGGCCGTGCCGGAAGGCGGGAGAGACCGTCGATGAGTTCGGCCGAGTCGCCGCAGAGCGAAATGCGGATCCACCCCTCGCCAATCGAACCAAACGCAGTCCCGGGCGCCACCGCCACGCCCCGTTCGCGAAGCAGCACGTGCACCCACTTCCGGACGTCGCCGTCCGTGGCGTGCGACAAGTCAGCCCACAGGTAAAAGGCGCCCTCGGCGTCAAGGAAGTCGATGCCCAGCGATTGCAGCACAGCCGAAGCCGCGTCCCTGTTGCTCCGGTAGTGGCTCAGCGCCGTCGCCACATAATCCTGCGGGCCGGTCAGCGCTGCCAACGCCGAATACTGCGACGACGCCGCCACGCAGGACACGATCGATTCCATCACGTTGTCGAGCTGCTGTTGCATGCCCGGGGGCGTAATGAGCGCTCCGACCCGAATCCCGGTGAGCCCATAGGTCTTGGACAGGGTGATGGAGGTGAAAACCCTGTCTGCTCCCGGCCTATCGAAACGGGCGGGGCTGACATGCGGGACGTCATAGGTGAACGATTCGTAGCACTCATCGGAGATAACCCAGAGGTCGTGGGCCCGGGCGAATTCCATCAGCTCACGGGTCAGGCCTTCGCTGAAGACAGCACCGAGCGGGTTCGACGGGGAGTTCAGGACGATGACCCGGGTGCGGGAGCTCAGGAGTTCCTCGAGGTCCTTCACCCGGGGCTGGAACCCGTGCTCGGCGTGCAGCGGGTACTCCACGGGTACGGCGTGCAGTAGACCGGCAGTCATGCCAAACGTGGGATAACCGGGATTGGGGATCAGCACCTCGTCGCCGACGTCGAGCAGCAGGCTCATGGCCAGGTGCAGTCCCTGCTGGGCCCCCGCTGTCACGTAGACCCGACCCGGGTCCACGTCGACCGCATTCTGTGCGCTGAACCGGGCGGCGAAGGCTTCCCTCAGGGGGGCGATGCCAGCATTGGGTGTGTAGTTGGTCTCGTCCCGGTCCAACGCTGCCATCCCGGCTTCCAGAACATGGCGAGCCACCGGAAACCCCGGTTCGCCGATGCTCAGCACAATTGCACCGGGCGTCGCCCAGGCAGCTTGAGTGATTTCACGGATCTGGTTGGCTGGGAGCGAATCGGCGTGGGACGAGATCTTCGGCATTGGGCAAGCGTATCCCCGCGTCGCCCTATACTGAGAGGCGTGAATTCCGGGCAAGTCCACTCAGGACTAATAATCGTGGACAAGCCTCAGGGCTGGACCAGTCATGACGTCGTCAGCAAAATGCGCGGTATCGCCGGGACCCGTAAGGTGGGCCACGCTGGCACCCTCGATCCGATGGCAACAGGCGTGCTGGTGGTCGGCATCAACCGGGCCACCCGGCTGCTCACCTATGTGGTCGGTACGTCCAAAACCTATACGGCCACCATTCGGCTGGGGCAGTCGACGGTGACCGACGACGCTGAGGGCGACGTGGTTACAACCGCCGACGCCGCGGGCATCACCGCCGAGGCCGTCCGTGCCGGGGCGGAAGCGCTTACCGGTGAAATACAGCAGATACCCAGCAGCGTGAGCGCCATCAAAGTCAACGGGCAGCGCGCCTACACCCGGGTTCGCTCCGGGGAGGACGTGGTCCTCGCGGCACGCCCGGTCACCATCCACCGCTTTGATATCCACGACATCCGGCCCGTGACAAGCGCGGAGGGCGATGGAACGCTGCTGGACATCGATGTCACAGTCGAATGCAGTTCGGGGACCTATATTCGGGCGCTGGCCCGGGACCTGGGCGGTTCACTGGGCGTCGGCGGACATCTGACGGCACTCCGCCGGACCCAAGTGGGTCCGTACTCGCTGGAACAGTCGGCAACCCTGGAGGAACTGGCCACCGATCTCCGACTGTTGCCCATCAACGATGCGGCGCGGGTGCTCTTCACCCCCCGCGAACTTTCCGCAGCCGAAGCACTCGATCTATCGCACGGGCGTTTCATCCCGGCCGGGCCCGACGACGGTCCGGTGGCCGCGTTCGCCCCCGACGGCACCCTGATCGCCCTCCTCAAGAACTCGTCAGACCGGGCCCGCCCCCTGCTGGTTTTCGCTCCCGGGAACGGCTCTGCCCAGTGATCGTTGACGGGTTCTTTATCGCCGGCGTCATAGTGTGCCTGGCGTCGGCCGTGATCTGCTTCGGTGCTGCGGTGATCCGGCAGCCACCGAATGACATCACCATCCTCTCGGTCGCAGCTGTTGAGTTGTTTCTCCTGGTTTATGGGGTGGCAGCCATCATCAGGCAGGCCGGTGGTGAGGCAATCGCGGGGGAGGCCTGGGAGTTCTGGGGCTACCTGTTGACCGCACTGTGCATCCCCGTGGCCGGGTTCTGGTGGGCCATCCTGGAGCGCAGCAGGTGGAGCAACCTGGTGCTGGGCGCCGTCGGAATCACTGTCTTCGTTATGCTGTTCCGGATGGAACAAATCTGGGATCGGGTGCCCCTGTGACCGACAACAGCACCGACCACAGCCCCGAGAACAGCGCTGCTGTCTCCCGGCACCGCAACAGCGGGCCGGGACGCCTGCTGATTGCCGTGTATGGGGTCTTCGCCCTCGCGGCAACCGCACGCGCAGCCTTCCAGATCGGCACCAAATTCGGTGAGGCGCCACTCGCCTACCTCCTGACCGCGCTTGCCGCGGTCGTCTACGTCCTGGCGACCGTGGCCCTGGCGATGCCGGGGAGACGCTGGTACTGGATTTCAGTCGGTGCGGTGGGTCTGGAACTCGTAGGTGTCCTCACAGTCGGGCTGTTCAGCCTCCTCGACCCGGAGGCATTTCCCAGTGACACGGTGTGGTCCCTGTTCGGCAGGGGATACGGCTTCGTGCCGCTGGTTCTGCCGATCCTTGGCCTCTGGTGGCTTTTTCTGAATCGGCCGGGAACACCAACGGTGCAGACCACCGAGCGGATCAGCCCCGCTGCGTGAGAGTATGACTGCAGGAGTACCAATTAATGCTGGAGCCAGTTAAAGGGAGCATCATGTCCAGTTCAGAGAACCACCCCACCGGCAATCCGCAGGCCAGCACCCGCCCGGCCTCGGGTAGCGCGCCGGGAAGCCCCTCCGCCGGGCAGCCACGGCCAACGGGCGCTCAGGCTCCGGGCCATGCCGCCGGGCGGACCGCGGGCCAGCCCGCCAGCCCGGCCGGAGCGCAGGCGAAGGCAGGGACGCCGTCGTCGGCACCCAAAACCGCTGCGAAGAGCGGAAAGAAGACCGCCAAGCCCAAGTCGCCCAAGGGGGAGTGGGGCGTCTTCAGGACTGTCGTCGTCCTGGTGGGTCTGATCCTCGCCGGTTTCGGCGCCTTCTACCTGATCACGGGAACCTCGGGCGTGCCTGACACCGATATTGGGAACCCCAGCCCCACGCTCGAAAGCCAGTTCCGCTTTTTCTCGGCGATGATGGTCGGTGTGGGAGCCGCGTTTATCACCATTGGCGTGAAGTTTGAGTGGGCCAACATGCTCTGGATGGTCTGCCTGATGGTCTTCATCGGCGGTATCGGCCGGGTCCTGTCCTGGGCGTTCTCCGGAACCCCCCACTACATGATGATCATCCTGATGGTCATTGAACTCGCCTTCCCGGCAGCATTGCTGGTGTGGCACCGGTACATCGCCAAGACCACCGAGATCCGCAACGAGTACGCAGCACGCGGCTAAGACCGGCGGTCAGCGCTGCACCCCGGGCCCGGGGGCGGTTTACAACGAAAGAGGAGATGCGTGTACTACTGGAATGACCTGACCAGTGTTCCGAATGGTTTTGGTCCATCGGTGGTCACCATTGGTAATTTCGACGGTGTCCACCTCGGCCATCAGCGGGTGTTGCAACAGCTGGTCGCCGCGGCAAGCGACCGCGACGCCGCAGCGGTAGTCATCTCGTTTGAGCCCCACCCCGCCAAGGTGCATCGGCCGGAGCAGGCGCCGGAACTCATCATGGGTCTTGAGGACCGCATCGAGACCCTCGCCACCACCGGGATCCAGGCGTTGCTGATGATGCATTACACGCTGAAACTGGCGGCAAACACGCCGGAAGAGTTCGTCCAAAAGGTCTTCGTCGACGCCCTCAACGCCCGCGCCGTGGTGATCGGTCACGATGTCCGCTTCGGTCGGGACAATAGCGGCGACCTCGGTACGATGCGCGAACTGGGACAGAAACTCGGTTTCGAGGTGATCGTCATCGACGATTTCGGCGCCAGCCCGACCGATCCCACCGAGGCCGACGGCGATCGGCGCTGTTCCTCCACCTGGGTCCGCGAGGCCCTGGAAGACGGGGACGTGGCAACTGCCGCGCGGATCCTCGGACGGCCACACCGGATGCGCGGCGAAGTGGTCCACGGCGCGGCCCGCGGCCGTGAACTGGGCTACCCGACCGCCAACCTGTCACCAGCCTCCGGCGGCTATATTCCCGCC
>NZ_ASZW01000085.1:4490-10130 GCF_000468215.1 Arthrobacter sp. CAL618
CGACGAAGCCGGCACCCGCTGGCCCGCAGCCATTTCGGTCGGATCGAACCCCACCTTCGAAGGCGTCAGTCGCCACGTCGAAGCACACGTCATTGATCGCCCCAAGGAAGACGTTTCCGACTTCGACCTGTACGGACAGATCATCATCGTGGAGTTCACCCGTCGGTTGAGGGGAATGGTGGCCTACACCGGGCCCGACACGCTGATCGCCCAGATGCGGCTCGACGTCGAAGAGACCCGCGAGGTCCTTTCGACAGAACAACGCCTCAGCAGGTAAACTGGACCGTGGATCCGGCTGCAGTCCGTGGTGGCTGGATCTTTCTGTGTCTTTGGTTCGGCAGGCGACTGTCGGCAAGACCAGGGAACTTGTTCACGGTACAACTCTAGGAGTTATTGTGGCCCTTGACGCCGCTATCAAGCAGGAAATCATTAAGGAATATGCAACCGGGGAAGCCGACACCGGCTCACCTGAGGTGCAGATTGCGATGCTGTCCCGCCGTATTCTCGACCTCACCGAACACCTCAAGATGCACAAGCACGACCACCACACGCGTCGTGGCCTGCTCTTGATGGTTGGACGCCGTCGTCGTCTGCTGGACTACCTGCGTAAGACTGACATCACGCGCTACCGTACGCTCATCGAGCGTCTCGGCCTGCGCCGCTAGTAACACACGTGGGGCGGGTCCTTCCTTCAGGGAAGGAGCCGCCTTCCACATGTGGCCACCGGCCACACAAACAACTAAAAACACATGGAGCCAGGCAGGCACCGCGCATTCGCGGTCCTCGGTAGTGGTCTCCGGGAGCAGACGACCGTGCAGCGCAGAACAGTGCAGAGCACGCGTGAGTCCCCGTGGATCTCGATCGAAGACCGGGTGCGAGCATCACCGCATTGAACGGTGATCAGGTTCCGGCAGGGCACCAGCCCAAACAGAAACGGAGGTGACTCTCTATGGAGGGTCCCGAAATTCAATTCGCCGAAGCCGTTATTGACAACGGCCGGTTCGGCAAGCGCACCGTACGGTTCGAGACTGGCCGCCTTGCACAGCAGGCAGCCGGCGCCGCAATGGTTTACATCGACGAAGACACAGCGCTCCTGTCAGCAACGACCGCTGGCAAGCACCCCCGCGAAGGCTTCGACTTCTTCCCCCTGACCGTCGACGTTGAAGAGCGCATGTACGCCGCAGGGCGCATCCCAGGCTCCTTCTTCCGCCGCGAAGGCCGTCCCTCCACCGAGGCGATCCTCGCCTGCCGGCTCATGGACCGCCCGCTGCGCCCGGCCTTCGTGAAGGGCCTCCGCAACGAGGTCCAGATCGTGGTCACCGTCCTGGCGATCAACCCCGACGTGCGATACGACGTCGTTGCCATCAACGCCGCCTCGATGTCCACGCAGCTCTCCGGCCTCCCCTTCTCCGGTCCGATCGGTGGTGTCCGCGTGGCACTCGTCTCCGATGGCAGCGGCCAGGATCAGTGGATCGCCTTCCCGAAGCACTCCGAACTGGAGAACTCGGTCTTCGACATGGTCGTTGCCGGCCGTGTGGTCAGTGGACCCGAGGGTGACGACGTCGCCATCATGATGGTGGAAGCTGAAGCCACCGACAACTCGTGGAAGCTCATCAAGGAAGACGGTGCCACCGCACCGACCGAAGAGATCGTCGCCGACGGCCTGGAAGCGGCAAAGCCGTACATCCGTGCCCTCTGTGACGCCCAGGCTGACCTTGCCGGCCGCGCCGCCAAGCCAACCGTCGACTTCCCGGTCTTCCTTGACTACCAGGACGACGTCTTCGCAGCGGTCGAGTCGGCAGCAGCCGCCAAGCTGACCGAGGTCTTCCAGATCGGTGACAAGAAGGAGCGCGACACCGCCTCGGACGCCCTCAAGGACAGCGTCACCGCTGACCTCGCCGGGCAGTTCGAAGGACGCGAGAAGGAACTCTCTGCCGCCTTCCGGTCGGTCACCAAGAGCGTTGTCCGCCAGCGCATCCTCAAGGATCAGATCCGTATCGACGGCCGCGGCCTGAGCGACATCCGTCAGCTCACCGCCGAGGTCGAGGTCCTGCCTCGCGTTCACGGTTCTGCGATCTTCGAACGCGGCGAAACCCAGATCATGGGAATCACCACGCTGAACATGCTCAAGATGGAGCAGCAGATTGATTCGTTGTCGCCGGTAACGCGCAAGCGCTACATGCACAACTACAACTTCCCTCCATACTCCACCGGTGAAACCGGTCGCGTCGGTTCGCCGAAGCGCCGCGAAATCGGTCACGGTGCCCTCGCCGAGCGCGCCCTGATGCCGGTCCTGCCGACCCGTGAGGAATTCCCTTACGCGATCCGTCAGGTCTCCGAGGCGCTGAGCTCCAACGGCTCGACGTCGATGGGCTCGGTCTGTGCTTCAACCCTGTCGCTGCTCAACGCCGGTGTGCCCCTGAAGGCACCCGTCGCTGGTATCGCCATGGGCCTGGTGTCCGACGTCGTCGACGGTCAGACCCGCTACGCGGCACTGACCGACATCCTTGGCGCTGAAGATGCTTTCGGCGACATGGACTTCAAGGTTGCCGGTACCGCCGAGTTCGTCACAGCCATCCAGCTGGACACCAAGCTCGACGGAATCCCCGCCTCAGTGCTCGCCGCAGCCCTGAAGCAGGCCCGTGAAGCCCGCCTGCACATCCTGGGTGTCCTTGAGGCAGCCATCGACGTGCCGGACGAGCTTTCCGAGTTCGCGCCACGCATCATCTCGGTGAAGATCCCGGTTGACAAGATCGGCGAGGTCATTGGCCCCAAGGGCAAGATGATCAACCAGATCCAGGAAGACACCGGCGCTGACATCTCCATCGAAGATGACGGCACGGTTCTGATCGGCGCCACCAACGGTGGTGCGGCCGAGGCTGCACGCGCCGCAGTGAACGCCATCGCCAACCCTCAGGTTCCTGAGATTGGCGAGCGGTACCTGGGTACGGTCGTCAAGACCACCACCTTCGGTGCCTTCGTGTCGCTGACCCCGGGCAAGGATGGGCTGCTGCACATCTCCGAGCTGCGCAAGCTGGCCAACGGCAAGCGCGTCGACAACGTCGACGACATTGTTTCGGTGGGCCAGAAGGTTCAGGTCGAAATCACCAAGATCGATGACCGCGGAAAGCTTTCGCTCTCCCCAGTGGTTGCCGACGACGCTGCGGCTGAGAACGCTTCGGCGGACTCAGCAGAGGGTGACGACAACTAGCGAATGGTTGTATCAGCTAACAACGCCTCCGGTCCTGTTCCCGACACCACGTCGGGAGCAGGGCCGTTGGCCGTTTCACACGAGAACCGCACTGGGCCGACGTCGATCGTCCTGCCGCTGCTGCCCACCCCTGCGCCTTCCGCGGACAGTGCGGGTGCCGGCCACGATCCCACGCTCGTCGCGGGGACGCTGGGCGGCGCCGTGGTGCGCCGGTCAGTACTTCCCGGCGGGGTGCGTGTCCTGACCGAGGCAATGCCCGGCCAGCGGTCCGCGACCATCGGTTTCTGGGTGGGGGTCGGATCCCGGGATGAGGCCGAAGGCCAGCACGGGTCCACTCACTTCCTTGAACACCTGCTCTTCAAGGGCACCACGCGGCGCACTGCGCTCGAGATTGCCGAAGCGTTTGACGAGGTGGGCGGTGAATCCAACGCTGCCACGGCGAAGGAGCACACGTGCTATTTCGCCCGGGTGCTTGACGCTGATCTGCCCATGGCAATCGACGTAATCGCCGACATGGTGACCAGCGCCGTGATTGACGCCGACGAACTTGAGCAGGAACGCGACGTCATCCTCGAGGAAATCGCGATGGACAGCGATGACCCCGCCGACGTCGCCCACGAAGAATTCGTCGAAGCGGTGCTCGGGTCCCACCCACTGGGTCGCCCCATCGGCGGCACCCCCGACGCCATCAAGGCAGTGCCCCGCGACTCGGTCCTGGCTCACTACCGCCAGTATTACCGACCATCGGAACTGGTCGTCACCGCGGCCGGGGGACTGGACCACGAAGTGGTCTGCGGGCTCGTCCTCGACGCGCTGCGGACCGCCGGCTGGACGCTGGAGGCCGATGCGCTGCCCGTGGCCCGTCGTTCCGATACGCCGGTACCGATTGAAAGCACCGGAGGAATCCGGGTCATTCGGCGTGCGGTGGAGCAGGCAAACATTCTGGTCGGCTGCCCGTCAATCACCGCCACCGACGACCGGCGGTTCGTGATGAGCGTGCTGAACGCCGTCCTGGGCGGCGGGATGTCATCACGGCTTTTCCAGGAAGTCCGCGAGAAGCGCGGGCTCGTCTATTCGACCTACTCCTTCTCCGCCTCCTACGCCGACGCCGGCTACTTCGCCATGTACGCGGGGTGCTCACCGGCGAAGACCGGTCAGGTCATTGAGCTGCTCGGTGCCGAGCTGGACCGGCTCGCCGCAGACGGGATTTCCGCCGATGAGCTGCGTCGAGCCGTCGGGCAACTCTCCGGCGGTATGGTGCTGGCACTGGAGGACAGCGGGTCTCGGATGTCACGCCTCGGCCGGGCAGAACTGGTGTCGGGGGAGTTCCTCGGCCTCGATGAGGTGCTGGCACGGGTCAACGCCGTCACCGAGGCGCAGGTCCGGGAACTGGCCGCCGAACTGGCTGCCGCCCCGCGCACGATTACCGTTGTCGGCCCGTTCGACGCCCCGGCGGACTTCGGCCACTAGCGGTCCTGCACAGCTGTTAACCATCAATGACGCACCCCGAACGTCAGGGGCGCGTCATTGATGGTTAAGGCTGTCTGCCCAGCGCGGCTGGGCGTGTGCTACTAGCCCCCGGCGAAGGGCGGCAGAATATCCAGGACGTCGTCGGCGGCCAGCACCCGGCCGCGGTCACGGGCAGCCACCTCGTTCAGCAGGAAGCTGCTCCGGGCGATGACCTCGGGCATCGCCGGCCCGCCCACCCGAACCGGCAGCGGGTACCGGGCGGTGAGGTGTGCCAGGACCGTCTCGAGCGTCGCTGCGTCGAGGTCGAGTCGTTCTTCTGCCGTACCGGCTGCGGCCTGCGCGGCGCCGAAATATCGAATCAGCATCTAGCCGCCGATCGCGCTCATGCTGCGGTCCGGCTGGACAAAATCGTCCGAACCCAGACCGACGTGGCCCATCCCATGCGCTTTCGGCTTGGCCCACATGGCGTCCTGCCAGCGTGCGGCGATCGCGTCGTCGTCGGCGTCCGACCGCAGCAGATCCCGTAGATCGGTCTCCTCGCGGGAAAATAGGCAGCTCATGATCTTGCCCTCGGCGGTGACGCGGGTTCGCCGGCAGTCGGCGCAGAACGGCTCAGTCACCGAGGCGATAATGCCCACGGTGCCGACGACGATGTCAGGGGCCGCGATTCGGCGTACCTCCCAGCGCTCGGCGGGGGCGCCGTCCCGGTTGCGCGGATCCGGGGTCAGCACAAACTGCTGCTCCAGCAGGGTCCGCATCTCGAGGGCAGTGATCATGCCGTCGCGGGTCCAGCCGTGGTCCGCGTCGAGGGGCATCTGCTCGATAAAACGCAGCTCAAATCCCTTGGACACCGCCCATTCGAGGAGTTCGGGCGCCTCATGGTCGTTGATCCCGCGCATCAGGACGGCGTTGATCTTGACCAGGCCAAGTCCCACCTCCGCCGCAGCTTCGATACCCCG
>NZ_ASZW01000085.1:10140-11021 GCF_000468215.1 Arthrobacter sp. CAL618
CGGGTCAGTTGGGCAAACGTATCGGGGTGGAGCGAATCCATCGACACATTGATCCGGCTCAGGCCCGCGTCCTTGAGGGCTTGAGCCTTTTTGTCCAGGCCCAGGCCGTTGGTCGTCATGGAGATGGGCAGGTCCGCGTGGTTGGCGCGGATATCGCCGATGATCTGCAGCAGGTCGGCCCGCACCAGCGGTTCGCCACCCGTCAGGCGCAATTCACGCACCCCGAGGGAATCAACGCCGATCCGCACCAGCCGGACGATCTCCTCACGGGAGAGCACGGCTGACTTTTGCAGCCAGTCAAGACCCTCGGCGGGCATGCAATAAGTGCAGCGCAGATTACATTTGTCGGTCAGCGACAGGCGCATGTCAGTGGCCTTGCGGCCGAAACTGTCAATCAGCCCCGGCCCGGCATCAGAGGGACGCTGGACCCCGATATGCGGCATACCCAGTTCAATTCCCATCCCTCGAGATTACGCCCTTTCAGCTAGGGCCACTATTCGGTGGAGGCTTATGCACGCCCGGCGAACCGATGATGGGGCGCAGACGTTGGGCTAAATGACTGACACATCACAGAAAGGGTGACCGGCGTGAGACGGACCAACGGATGGGCAGCACTTTCCGGGCTGGTTGCTGTCCTGCTCGCTGTGATCGCCGCCGAGCTGACCGCCGCGCTGGTCAGCCCCTCCCTTTCCCCGGTGACCGCCGTCGGGTCGATCGTCATTGATGTGCTGCCACCCGGCGTCAAGGACTGGGCCATCGAGACGTTCGGCACCGCCGACAAGCTGGTATTCCTCGGCACAATGTTCCTCATCATCGCTTCAATGGCCGCCGCCGCCGGAATCCTTGAATACAGGTGGCGTCGGGCCGGAGCCGCAGTCGTG
>NZ_ASZW01000086.1:0-4746 GCF_000468215.1 Arthrobacter sp. CAL618
GCACGGCCAACGCCGTTAAGGCTGGTGGCACAATGAGTGCCATGACGGCAATCGTGCTCGGATGGAATCCCGATCTGCGGGAGGGGTGGCAGTTCGCCTACTCTTCGGTGCAGGATGCCGTGCACGACGCCGGATTCGCTTCCGTTCGGTGGCCGGCCGTCGTTCCGCCCGTTCCCCCCGGCACTGATGTCTGGCTGGTTCTGCAGGGCGCCAACGAACGAGGCCTGTTCGGTCACGGGACTGTCGTCACGACGCCCGACGACGGCGGACTCCTCGACGTCGACCTCCTCCTCCCCCGCGGCGAACACATCCCCGAGGCAGTGCTGTTCGGCCGCGTGCCGGGCCTCCCCTTCGACGATGGCGCGGCCGTTCTCACCGTCGACCATGAACAGCTCCTCCGGGCCGTGTGGGCCGACTATGCGCCGTCGTCGGAGAATCATCCCGTCGACCCGACCGCTGGCACACTTCCCGCCAGCGCCCTGCTGCGAAGCCGCGTCAACCGCTACGAGCACGACCCCGAAGCTCACCGTCAAAGCATCGCCCACCATGGCAGCAGCTGCGCCGTCTGCCGCTTCAACTTCGAGGAGACCTACGGCACCCTTGGTGCTGGCTTCATCCAGGTCCACCACATCGTGCCCGGCCCGCAACTGACCGCCGACTATGTGCTGGATCCATTGACCGATCTGGTCCCAATGTGCGCCAACTGCCATGCAATGGCGCATCGCCGGGCGCCGAATCCCTATTCGCCAGCCGAGCTTCGCCGACTGCTCCGCGGCTCTTCATCCATGCGGGGCGCGGTCGTCAGTCCTGAGGAGTTGCTGTCTCAAGCCGACGCGCAGCGGATTTTGGGACCCGCAGACTAGTTATGTCCGAATTAAATGGTGCATGCACTGCATCCATCGCATGCAATGCTTGCACTGCATGCGATGCATGCACGTTTTAAATCGGGACCTAAAGGGTCTCGGTGCTTAGTTTATCTTTGCTACCCAGCACCAGGGCTCACCGTCTGGTTGGTGATTGTCGGATCGGGTTGCGGTTGGATTAACTGCGATTGAGCCAGTCCACTCAAAAGGTTAACGGTGATGGCTAATGCCAGGGCGACTCCTGCCAGTCGTACGGATACTCCCAGACAGCCATACCCCTTCGTCACTTTTGTGGATTTACCCGACCGGCGATGCGGACCCGCGGCGCGTGAGCATCCGGGGTTGCTGGGGTTGCCGGAGTCATTTGTCTGCGCAGACCGCCCAACCGGGATACGTCCGGAGCGCCCCGGACCTGTCCGACGTCGGCGCAAGGTTGAGACGGCCGCATCCTCGGCTCCGGCCCCTGCGGTTGTCAGCAGCACAGGGCTCGTGTTTCCGGCCAGCAGTCGTGAGAGATAGTGGTAAATTGCGCGGACAAACTCCGGCTCTAAAACTCTCGGGAGAGCCTTAACAGACGGTGCGATTGTGTTCAGCCCCTCAATCCGCACACCCAAAGCGGTCACTCCTTTCAGATCTGGCTGACCGACCAGACAAATCCACGTCTGAACAAACTGTCTGTGCTGGGGTTCGAGCAGGGCTGCGATAGCACTCGCTTGCTCCAGGGCAGCCGCCGACTCTTTGACCCTGAGATACCCGTTCTGGACCAGTTCTCCGCGCCGCAGGTGAACGTCACCAGCCCAATTCTTCGCATCGATCACCAGCACCCCGCCGGGCCCAACAATTACGTGGTCGAGGTTGGCTTTAGGTCTCCCCGGCCAGCGCAGATCGTGAAGCACAAGCCAGCCATGGCTTTCAAGCAGGTCAAGGCGGTCTGCTACCAGCAACTCCCCAGCAGCCCCAGCGTTCCAGGCCCGGTGCGTCCGTTCGGCATGCCGAAGCTGACTCTGCAACCGAGCCACGGTTTCAGTAGCCTGCGCCAACTCATTCTGAAGGCGCACCACCCGCTGTGACGCCCGCCGCGCCTGTTCAGCAGCGCCCGCACCAGCAGTCATATCTCTCCCCCGTGAGACTCTCGACTTAGCCTAGATTGGCGACCTACCTCGGAGGTGCAATATTCGCTCAGGAGTGCGTCAGGAATTCAGTAACTTGACTAGGCCATCGGACGAAGCTTCGCGATGTCCCGGCTCCGACCCGGGAAACGGATGATGCCGGTGGCCAAGGCCGCCAACCAGACGGACAAGCCCCCGATTGCAAGGCCTGCCGGAACATCGAGAATGTAGTGCCAACCGAAATACACGGTCGCCAGTCCCGTCAGGGCAACGTAGGCCCACAACAACCAACGAACCGGCCTGGGCAAACGGACTAGCTGCGCCATCAGGGCCGCCGTGAACACGATGGACACATGCAGCGAGGCGAACGCCGCGATGCCCTGGACCGACTCCGTCGCATGAGGATCGACAAGGACAGCCAGCCGGTTGTCGTAGAGCGAATCCTGCAAGTCCGACGTCGCGGTGACCGGCAGGTCGGTGAAGGACGACTCCTCTACGTAGATCGGGCCCAAGGACGGAAGCAGATAGTAGGCGGCCGTACCGAGAATCCAGTTGAAACAGAGAGCGCTTACGTACCAGGCTCCGCGGGAGAGGTCATCGGACCAGACCATCGCGACGGCAAGCGACACGGGGACAAAAATCAGGAAAGACACGTAAACGACCGAGAGGAATTCCGCTGCGAAGCCCGTTCCCAACAAATCGTGAAGGACGTCACCCGGGTTACCACCCCCAGCGAACCATCGATCGGTGGTTACCAGCATGGAGTCCGTCAGACGATCCCTAAGAAAGGGCAAAAAGCTTTTCAAATTCCGATACGCCACATACGCGAGGTAAAAACTCGCCATCCCGGCAGTAATCGCAGCAATTCGCTGCAGCGTCCAGCGTGACTTGATGACCCCTCCGGCGGTACCCAGCATGCCCTTGACCGAAGGTCGCTGTGCGATCACTCGTGGCACAACATCGGCGATCATCACCAGGAAAACGATTAGCGGCAGCCGCACATAGCTGGGGCCCAGGAAGCCGTCAGGATCACGCACCGGCAGCCCGCTAATGACAGCAGTGATCAGCATCAGTCCCATGAAGGTCACCGTGGTGATCAACGGGATGCCGAAAAGACCACGCCAGGGAGTGATCTCCTGTGTGGGTTTAGTATTCACTGTCATCTCTAATCGCGCGGGTATTGAGCATAATCAAAATCGAATGTTATCGCCTTCAATATCTATTGGTTCTGGCCCGCCGACGCGAGCACTGACGTCAGCAGCCCTGGAAAGACGGCGTCGAGGTCTTCCCGGCGCAGACTGTTCATCCGAGCTGTCCCTTCGTACCGCTGTCGCACGATGCCCGCCTCGCGAAGAACACGGAAGTGGTGCGTGCTGGTTGATTTGGTGACAGGAAGGTGGAAAGCGCTGCAGGATAATTCGGCGCCGGATTCCGCCAGGGCTGCCACGATGCTCAGCCGGAGCGGATCCGAGAGTGCATGCAATACCTCGGTTAGACGGAACTCGTCGGACAGCGGGTGCCCGACCTGCCGCGGGAGAGGTTCTGCACTCATGAATGAGTCCTTCGATCGAGATCTAGTACGACGAAAGTTGTACTAAGGCTTTCATCGTTGTACGTTGTTTATCGTACCAACCAATCGACCGATAGGCATCGCTATGGCTGACGCAACACTTTTTGACACCACCACCGTCGGGGGTCTCCAGCTCGCCAACCGCGCCGTCATGGCGCCGATGACCCGCTCCCGGGCCGACGACGACGGCGTTCCCACCGACATGATGGCCACCTATTACGCGCAGCGCGCGTCGGCCGGATTGATCATCTCCGAGGGGACGCAGCCCAATGCCCTGGGCCAGGGTTACCCGTTCACCCCCGGTCTGCACACCACTGAGCAGGTTGCTGGCTGGCGCTCGGTCACTGACGCCGTGCACGCCGAAGGCGGCAAGATCTTCGCCCAGATCATGCACACCGGCCGCATCGGCCACCCCAGCCTGCTGCCCGCCGGTCAGGTCCCGCTCGCACCCTCAGCTGTCCGCCCGGCTGGCCAGGTCTTCACCGCCGACGGGATGCAAGACTTTGTGGTCCCACAGGCCATGACCGTGCAGGACATCACCGACACTGTCGCCGACTACGCCACGGCTGCTCGCCTCGCCGTCGAAGCCGGGTTTGACGGCGTCGAAATTCACGGCGCCAATGGCTACCTTCCTCACCAGTTCCTCGCGAGCGGCACCAACCAGCGCACTGACGAATACGGCGGATCCCCCGTTGCCCGCACCCGCTTCCTCGTCGAAGTCATGCAGGCAGTCGTGGAAGCCATCGGCGCGGAGCGGGTTGGTTTACGGCTCTCCCCCGGCAATGACTTCAATGACATTTCCGAAGATGACGTCCTGGAAACGTACACGTCGGTCCTAGAACAGCTAATTCCGCTGGGCCCCGCGTATCTCCACATCGTCGAAGCGCGCGAGGACGAGGTCAACCAGCGCATCCTGGACCTCTGGGAGGGCGTGCTCATTGTCAACCCGTCGCCGCTGGTGCAAAACCAGGAAGCTGCAGATAAGGAGCGTGCCGACGTGTGGCTTGCTCGGGGCGCAGACCTCATTGCGTTCGGCCGCATGTTCATCGCCAACCCCGACTTCGTCGAGAGGCTTGCGGTCGACGCCCCGCTTAACGAAGCTGACGGCAGCACCTTCTACGGTGGCACCGAGGTAGGCTACACCGACTACCCCACCCTCGTCACCTCCTCTTAGCCCAATAGCCCTGCACCGTTCCGCCCGCCT
>NZ_ASZW01000087.1:0-2008 GCF_000468215.1 Arthrobacter sp. CAL618
GGCTGGGTGCGCACAACCCGCCCTGAATAGTTGGCCTCGGGTGGGTACGCTTTTTAAAGAGTGCATGCACTGCAGGCAATGCATGCACTCTGAGTTCCTCGAACTGCATGCATTGCATGCAGTGCATGCACCTTTTAAAACCACTACGCCGCTACCTGATGCTGCGGCATCATCCGGCAAGGCTGATGCCGCGGCGCCATCCAGCGAGGCTGGGTCTGTGGCATCAGAATATGAATCCCGTGAAGCTACTCATCGACCGGGCCACCGCCGACGACGCCGACCAGCTCACCGAGCTCGCCGCCGTCACCTTCCCACTCGCGTGCCCCGCGTCGTCGCGACCCGAAGACATTGAGCACCACATTGCTACCGAACTCTCATCGGCCCGGTTCCTCGAACATTTAGCGGACCCGGGCAAAACCCTGCTGTGCCTACGCGAAAAGGACCGCCTCGACGCCTACAGCATGCTCATCGCCGGCGACCCCACCGATGCCGGCGTTCGGTCGTCCCTGTCGACGTTCCCCACCATTGAGCTGAGCAAGTTCTACGTCCACCCCGACCACCACGGCCGCGGACAAGCCTCCGCCCTGATGCAGGCAACCCTTGAGACCGCAGCACAGACTGGCGCCCGTGCGGTCTGGTTGGGCACCAATGACGAAAACCACCGGGCGGTGCGGTTCTACGAGAAGCACGGCTTCACCAAGGTGGGAGTGAAGACGTTCCGGCTCGGCGCCGGCGTCGAAAACGACTACATCCTCGAACTGGTCCTGCCGACGCCGCCAGCCTAGCTTTCGGGTTCAGTCCTGAAGTTGATCATCTTGTGGCTGCCGTCGCAATAAGGCTTGAGCATCGACGCGCCACACCGGCACAGGGCAACGGTCTTGCGGCTGCGACGCAGCTGATTGCCGTCCGGATCGACGATGTCGAAGTCCCCGCGAACCAGCAGCGGGCCGTTCGGGAAGGCGACGATCGTCTGCCGCGGACCGGTCGAGTCGCGGGTGTCCCCAGCAGGTCCGTCAGCCGAAGCGTCGTCGTCGCACCCCTCCGGCCCACACCCACTCATGCGGAGACCGCGGCGGCCGAGTACAGCGACGACGCGTCGGCGTTCCACGCGTCGAGGATGTGAGCGGTCATCCAGGTGTCGACGACGACAGCCGCCGCCGCACCGAAGAACACATCCGCGAGCAGCTCGGGCTCGGCCTCAACCAACCCGCCGGCGAGATCCCTACCGGCGATCTGCTCGTGCACGGCGTCGGCCTCCACATGCTCGTCGAAGTATGCGGCGACCGCGTCGTTGTACCCCAACCGCCGGAAACCCCTCGCATACATCCGATTCGCCAACGATGAAGTCATTTCGTAGGACGCGAGGTGCCCCACGATTGCGCCGCGCAGCCGCCGGTTGAGCCCAAACATCGACATCAGGTTCGACGACGCGAGGGTGATGGCGGGGACGTCGTCGACGTAGTGGCCGTAGCCGTCCTCGAGCCCGACGCCGCGCATCGACTGGGCGAAAAGGGCCGAGTGCATCCGGTCGGGGGCTCCGCCACCGTATTCGTCCGCCTGGATCTCCACCATGGCGGCCTTGGCCCGGCCGGTGAGGCGGGGAATCGCCCAGGTGTGCGGGTCGGCTTCCTTCAGCGTGTAGATGGACTTCTGGATCAGGAACTCACGGATTTGCCCCTCGGTAGCTTGCTTCGCCACATACTTCGACATGCTCGGGCCGCCGTCGGCGCCGGTCAGCTCAAAGAGGCCAGCAGCGACACCGGCGCTGGTGGGTGCTGGCAACTCCGGCAGGGTCACCGCGGAGTGCAGTTGCGCCTCATAGGCGTGCTCCAGGAGGCGGCGGGCAGCGATCAGGTCAGGATTCCATTCCCAGTCGCCGCTGGCACCGTCGATGCCGCTGTAGTGCAGTTCGAACAGGCAAAACAGGGTGAGCTGGAGGTCTTCGTCGAAGGCGAAGTCCCTGGTTGTTGCAAGCGCATCCCGCACCGCGCCGGCGAGCGCGGCGGCC
>NZ_ASZW01000088.1:0-5067 GCF_000468215.1 Arthrobacter sp. CAL618
GCCGCCCTGCTCCGGACCGGTCAGAATGTCCAGGAGCAGGGAGCTCACCGGACCGCGTGGCTGAGGTTGTTTCATGACGGGACCCCTATCGTTGGGCAGTCAAATGTTAGGTATACCAAGTCCTAAGTATACTTGCTATCCAGCGGGGTGGGCGCCGATAGGCCCATCACACCGCCGGCGACTCCCGCACCGCGTCACGTCCGAGCACTGCATGCACACCCCAGGTTTCGTTGGCGATCTGCGTAATCCGCAGGTCCACGACCGTACTCGCCAGGGCCAGCGCATGCGTGCGTTCCATGCCGTACAGGTCCTGCATCCAGGTCAACATGGCCTTGAGTGCTTCAGCGGTCGCGAGATTGAGGTCGGCGTTGAATCCAAAGGTGATCCGCGCCGTCGGCGTGATCGCATGGATGGTCTGTAGGGGTGCATCGACGACGACGTCGAGCACCAGGTCCGTGGTCATTCCGCACTCGATCGCGGTGCCGCCGACCTCGCCGTCGCCCTGCACGGCATGCCCGTCGCCCACACTGAGCAGCGCACCTGGCACGGTCACCGGGAGGAACAGGGTGGACCCGGCGGTCAGTTCCTTACAGTCGATGTTGCCACCGCCGTCGGCGCGCGGCGGAGTAGTGGTGAAGTCGCCGGGACTGTTTGGCGGCACGCCCACGACGCCGAGGAACGGGTTCAGCGTCACCGTCTGGCCCAGCTGGTTGGAGGCTGTCCCCTGCTGCACATCGACATCCCACAGGAGCCACTGTGGGACCCCGCCGTCGACGTCGAGCAGCCGGGTGAAGCTGTCGTCTTTCCGCCCGGCGTTCGTGAAGCCCCATGGGTCGGGCGTGAGCGAGACGAAGGTGACGGCCAGCATATCGCCGGGCTTGGCGCCTGCGACGGCGATGGGCCCGGTGAGGCAGTGACCCTTCCGTTCGGCGAAGAGCTGCGGTTTATCCTCCCCGGGAACGGTCTGCCGCTCCAGATGCCCCCAGGCGTCAAGGGACCTGACCCGCACCGAGTCGCCCGGGCGCACCGTGAGCACCGGTGGGGTATCGCGGGAGAATATCTGCGTGGCGGTGGTCAGCGTCGGCTCAAGCAGGTGGGTCTCGCTGGCAGTCTCGGTGGCAGCCCTGGGATCAGTCATCGGGTCAGTCATGGGTTCAGCCTACGATGCACCCTCCCCGTGACCGGCACTCCGATCAAGGACTTGCCACTTCCGGGAACCAGATCTAGTGTAGGTACACCTTGTCCGTACAACTTTGAGTTGCTGTCCCTTTGCGACAGCCCCGACCAGAGAGAAGATTCGCCATGGTAGCCGAATCCCTTCCCAAGTCCCGCGTCCCCCTGTTCGACAGCATGAACCGCATCCCCGGGGGGTTGATGCTGATTCCCCTGATCCTGGGGTCGATCGTCGGAACCTTCTTCCCCGCTTTCCTGGAAATGGGCAGCTTCACCACCGCCCTCTTCAAGGACTCGGCGCTCCCCCTGATCGCGATTCTGATCTTCGCCACCGGCATGCAGATCACTGCCAAGACCTCCGGCCCCGTCCTCGCAACCACCGGAGTCATCCTCCTCTTCAAAACCATCATCCCGGCCGCGCTGGTTGCAGCGTTGGGCCTGATGGTCGGCATCGACGGGATCCTCGGCATCTCCATCCTTGCCCTGCTGGCCTCCTTCGATAACAGCAACGGCGGTCTCTGGCTCGCGTTCACCGGGCGCTACGGCGACAGCCGCGACCGCGGTGCCTACATGGCCTCCGCGGTCAACGACGGCCCGTTCTTCACGTTGCTGTTCCTCGGCATCTCAGGTCTCGGCAACATCCCGTTCCTCGTGCTGCTGGCCGCCATCATCCCCCTGGTCCTCGGCTTCATCGTTGGCAACCTGGACCGCAAATGGACCGAGGTCATGCGCCCGGTTCCGAACATTGTGATCCCGTTCTTCGCCTTCGCCCTCGGCACCGGCATCAACCTCGGCAACGTCCTCACCGGCGGTCTTTCGGGCATCTTCGTCGGCATCGCGGCGACTCTGATCACCGGCGCCCTGGTCTATTTCGGTTACCGCTTCATCCTGCGCCGCGGCAACAAGGCCGGCATTGGCATCGCCTCCGCCACCACCGCCGGCAACTCGATCGCCACTCCTGCCGTCGTCGCTGCAGCCGACCCCACCTTCGCTCCCTTCGTTGAAGTTGCCACGGCACAGGTCGCCTCGGCGGTCCTCGTCACGGCGATTTTCGCGCCACTGCTGGCCACCTGGGTTCTCAAGCGTCAGGGAGGCCTCTACGGTGAGGATGACGCCCCAGACGGCGACGAGCGCGCCGCCGCGGCTCCGCACGACGACGGCCGTCCCGCCGGAACCCACAACTCACCACAGGCCGATCCGTGACCTCTGCCCCCTCAGACCCACCGCAGGTCATCGGTATCGCAGCCGATGACCTGACTGGGGCCAACGATTCGCTGGTCCAGTTCGCCGGGGCGGGGTGGACCTCCCGCCTCGCCCTCGGGGAGCTCGACAGCCAGCGCACGGGCAGCACGCTCGCCACGGTGACGGACTCCCGGGCGCTGCCACACGACGCCGCTGGCACTGTCACCGCTGACGCCGTCGCGCAGCTTCTGGTTGCCTGCGCCGACCGGTTGTACGTCAAAATCGACTCAACCATGCGCGGCAGCATTCCCGCTCAGATCGACGGCGCGCTGCGTACCTGGCGGCGGAATCACGTGGGCGCGTTCGCCGTCGTCTGCCCCGCATACCCGGCTATGGGCCGCACGGTCGACCAGGGCCAGCTGCGCGTCAACGGCGAACCGGTCGAATCCACGTCCGTTGGACGTGATCCGGTGACCCCGGTCAGCACCAGCGATCTGCCCACCCTGATCCCGGGCAGCCGCAGCATCCGCCTCGGCGCGGGCACAGCGACGGAGCACGCGCACCGCCTGGGCGAAACGGCCGGAATGGAGGGGGCCACCGTCGTCGTCGACGCAGTCACCGACGCCGACCTCGACCAACTGGCCGCAGCGCTCAGCGAACTGGGTCCCCGGGCGGTGCCGGTCGGCTCGGCCGGCCTAGCGGCAGCTTTGGCGTCACGCTGGGGATCCGACGCCGGATTGCCCGGCCGGACGGGATCGACCACCTCCCCCGCTGGACAGGTCCTGATTGTGGTCAGCTCGTTGCATGACGTGTCCCGCGGACAGGCCGAACGGCTGATCAACGAATCGGCCGACGACGATCTGCTGGTGCTGCGTCCCACCCTCGCCGACGTCCGCAGCCGGGCCTCGGCCCTGGCGTGGGCTGCCGCCCAGAAGCTGTCCGTTGCGCAGCGGGCCACCCTCCTGCTCTCACCCACCGATCGGGGAAGCACCCCTGACGCCCTGACCGGCGCCGAAATCGCGGAGGGGCTCTCGGCGATTGCCAGCGTCGTCCTGACCGACGCAATCCTGCCCCAGCCCGATGCGGCGGCGCTCGTCCTGATGGGCGGGGACGGCGCACGGGCGGTCCTGCGGGAGACCGCGGCGCAATCCGTGGTCGTCTCAGGTGCCCTGCAGGAAGGCGTCCCGGTCGGCGTCGTCGACGGCGGCACCGCCCACGGGCTGCGCGTCGTCACCAAAGCAGGCGGATTCGGAAACCCCGATTCGCTGACCGATATTGTTCACCAACTTTGCACATCATCCCCACTGTCCCCGGAGGCACTTCCATGACCATCCCTACTCTTGCCCTAACCATCGGTGATGTGGCAGGTATCGGCCCAGAGATCACCGCTAAGTCGCTGCTCGGCCACGACGACCTCCGCACCGAATGCCGCCCGATCGTGATAGGCGACGAGGCTGCGATGCGCGCCGGCGTCGTCAACGTGGGCGGGGACCCGGACAAGGTCCGCGTCATCGGTTCCGTCGCCGAAGCCACCAACGAGCCCGGCACGATCGAGCTACTCCAGACCGGGCAGTCCCTTGCGCACGTGCCCCTGGGCGAGATCCACCCCGACGCCGGCGACGGTTCCTACCGTTTCGTCGTCGAGGCCTGCCGGCTGGCCCGCGAGGGTCAGGTGGACGGCATCGTCACCGCCCCGCTGAATAAAGCAGCCATGCACGCCGGCGGGCACAAGTGGCCCGGGCACACCGAGCTGCTCGCCCACGAATTCGGCGTTGAGAACTTCTCGCTGGTGCTCTCCGCGGGGGAACTGTACTTCTTCCACCTGACCACCCACGTGTCGCTGCGCCAGGCCATCGAGGACATCACCCCGAAGCGCACCCGTAGCGTCATCGACCTGGTCAGCGCGTTCACCAAGGCGCTCGGAAACCCGGACGAGCCCATCGGGCTGGCCGGCCTGAACCCCCATGCCGGCGAGAACCGTTTGTTCGGCAACGAAGACGCCGACATCCTGGCACCCACTGTCGAAGCCGCCCGCGCGGCGGGCATCAACGTGACCGGCCCGCTGCCCGCCGACGCGCTCATCCCGGCTGCTGTCAAGGGCAAGTGGAACATGGTGATCGTCTGTTATCACGATCAGGGTCACGCTCCGTTCAAGGCCGTGTACGGCGACGACGGCGTCAACATCACCGTCGGCCTTCCAGTCGTCCGCGTGTCGGTTGATCATGGCACGGCGTTCGACATTGCCGGCCAGGGCATTGCCCGCGAGGCGAGCCTGGTGCTGTCCCTCCGTCGGGCAGCCCAGCTCGCTCCCGGGTGGGACCATGTGTGGCAGACCGCCCAGCAGGGCTAGCACCTAGCTGTACTGAGTACACCTAGCGGCAAGCACCCGGCGGCAAGCACCCGGCGGACAACAAACAGCCAACGGACAACAGCCGGATTGAGAGACGCCCAGAATTTGGGATGATGAGTGCAAATGAAGACTTATCAGTTTGAGGAACGACCGGTCGATCCCAGCAAGAGCCTGCCCCTGCACCACCAGCTGAGCGCACATCTGCGAGCCCAGATTGTTAACCACTCGCTGCCGCCGGGCACGCTGCTTCCCAGCGAGGCCCAGCTGCAGGAACGGTACGGTGTCTCGCGTTCGGTGGTCCGCCAGGCGTTGGGGGCTCTCACCTCGGAGGGGCTCATCGATCGCGGGCGTGGGCGCGGCAG
>NZ_ASZW01000088.1:5077-9399 GCF_000468215.1 Arthrobacter sp. CAL618
GCCGGGAACATCACCGGCTGGTGCACCGGATGCCCGGCCTGTCCACGCAGATCGCCGAAACCGGCGTGTCCGTGACCACCGAGGTGCTGTCCTTCAGCGTGGAACCGGCGCAGGGCATCGCGACGGCGCTTGGCACCCCCGAGGTGCTGGCCATCGAGCGGCTGCGTTCGGTCGAGGGGGCTCCCCTCGCCCTGATCCACACATGGCTTGCGCTCCCCCTGTGTTCCACGCTGACCGCCGAAGAGCTGCAGGACACCTCACTGCATTCAGTGCTGCGCCAGAAGTACGGTATCGAGATCGTCGCTGGCAAGCGCCAGATCAGGGCAGCACCGGCCGACGCCGAACTGCTTGCCCTGCTGCACATGGCGCCACACGCCCCGGTGCTGGTCCTTGAGGGAACCAGCCTCGACGCAGCAGGACGACCCGTGGAGGTCTTCACCACCTGGCACCATGCGGACCAGATGGTCTTCGACATCGAGGTAGTCCACGACTCCGCCTCGCAGCCACCCTCCCGAGGTGCTGGAACCAGCGATCTCGCGGCGGACACGTCGCGGCCCGCGGTGCCCCACCTGCCCGTGCGGCCGGCTGGGCCAACGGCGAGCACCCCGGCTTTACCGGCCGATCCGGCGTCGATGGGCTCCCTCGCGCCGTTGAACTCCCCCGCACAGTTGAGCACCCGTGCGCGCGAGCTCAGCCTAAAGCTCCAGCACCTGGCCGACGACATCGCTGCTGCCGAACGAGGCCACCCTTCGAACGCTGCCGCCGAACGAACCCCCACGGCGGACGCAGCTACCGAATAGATCCCGTCCGAGGCTCGTCCTTGGACTGAAGCGGCTGGCGTTCGCTAGGTGCGGATAAGTATCCGTTTCAAATGATGCATGCAACGCATGCATTGCATGCACGTTTCTGGACGACACCCCGGCTCAAGGCCTTCTAAAGGGCCAGACTAATGGCGAGACAGGTAGCGAAAAACCCTAGCGCCTTGCCCCACGGGGTCCGCAGGCCCAACGATTCGCCGCGATTGTTCACCAACGAACCGAAGGCACGGAGCGTCAGAGCCCGCTTAGCTACGCGGTCGCGTACCGGCTGACAAAGTTCCGCAGGATCGTCGCCGGCCACTCGACCCGCGCCGAGCGGGCGCGACCCATATAGTCTTCAGCTTCAGCCGGAGGGAAGTACCCGGCGTCGCGGTAGATGTCGATGCGCTGGATCAGTCCGTCGACGTCGAGCTCTGGATGGAACTGGGTGGCATAAAGGTTGGTGCGGATCCGGAACATCTGGACCGGACAGGTTGCCGATGACGCAAGCAGCACCGCGCCGTCGGGCAGGGTGGTGCAGGCTTCCTTGTGCCCCACGAAGGCATCGAACGACGACGGCAGCCCGGCCAGCAGCGGATCCACAGCGCCCTCGGCGGCCAGCGTGATGGGCACCGCCCCGATTGGTTCGGAAAAGGTGCGGTCAATCACCGCACCCTGATGACGCCCCAGGGTGCCCACCCCGTAGCAGGCGCCGAGGAAGGGGAAGTCGGCGGCGACAACCCGATCCAGCAACCCGCCGATATCGCGTTCCACCCGCCGCTGGACCTCGGACTTCTGGTGTTCCGGGTCGGATGAGTTGAACGGGCTGCCACCCACCATTATGCCCGAGTAGTGCTCCAGGTCGACATGCGGCAGAGGGCCGGATTCGGCGCGCACACGGCGTAGCTGGTGCGGCTCAAGCCCGCCGAAACGCTGGAACGCCTGGTACTCGCCGTCGGCGGCGGCGTCCTCGGCACGGGTGGCAATCAGCAGAAACGGTTTCACCTGTCGAGACTACTGCCCTGATGGGTCAGATATGCACGAGACTCGGCCCGCGACATCGACCGGGCCTTGCGGTACGCGGCGCTGCCTGCTAAGTCTGGGGTATCGAAGTAAGAAAGAGAAGTGGAAAATGGTCCGCACAAATCCGCACGTAGAAGAAGCCGACGAGAGTGACATCGAGGTTGGCAAACCCAAGGAATGGGCCGCTGGTGTCCCGGGTGTCATTCACTCGATGCAGCCGGCGATCAAGCATATGGGCCCTAACCGGACACGGAAGACCCTGCTCGCACTGAACCAGAAAGATGGTTTCGACTGTATGAGTTGCGCCTGGCCCGATCCCGGGAAGCGTAGCAACTTCGAGTTTTGCGAGAACGGTGCCAAAGCTGTCACCTGGGAAGCAACTCCAGTGCTGGTGGCCTCCGAGTTCTGGGCTGAGCATTCGATCACTGACCTGCTCACCAGAAGCGAATACTGGCTGGGCATGCAGGGGCGTCTCACCGAGCCCGTCTACAAGCCTGCCGACAGCGATCATTACCAGCCGGTCAGCTGGGACAAGGCGTTCTCGCTGGTCGCTGACAAGCTCAACGGTCTGGAGAGCCCGCATCAGTCGGCGTTCTACACCAGTGGCCGCGCGTCGAACGAGGCTGCGTTCGCGTATCAGCTGTTCGTTAGGGCCTTCGGCACCAACAACCTTCCCGACTGCTCCAACATGTGCCACGAGTCCTCGGGCTGGGCCATGGGCCAGACCATCGGAATCGGCAAAGCCACAGTCGCCTACGATGACTTCGCCAAAGCCGACCTGATCATCATCATGGGACAGAACCCGGGCACCAACCACCCCCGGATGCTCACAGCACTGGAGCACGCCAAGGAGAACGGCGCCGAAATCGTCGCCATCAATCCCCTGCCCGAAGCTGGCCTGAAACGGTACAAGAACCCGCAGGAGATCAAGGGAGTCCTGGGCCGCGGCACCGAGATCGCCGACCAGTTCATGCAAATCCGCATCGGCGGCGACATGGCCCTCATGCAGGCGATCTGCCGGCGGGTCCTCGACGCCGAAGCGGCGAACCCGGGAACGGTCCTGGACCACGACTTCCTGGAAAAGCACACCCAGGGTCTTGACGAGCTCAAAGTCAGTCTGACCCAGCTGGATGAGGGCGCAGTACTTCAGGCCACCGGTTTGACTGTCGAGGAAATCGACGAGTTGGCGGACCGCTACATCAAGGCCGACAAGGTCATCATCACCTGGGCCATGGGCATCACGCAGCAGAAAAAGGGCGTGGCCACCATCAAGGAGATCATCAACCTGCTCCTGCTGCGCGGCAACATCGGCAAGCCTGGCGCCGGTGCCTCCCCGATTCGCGGGCACAGCAACGTCCAGGGCGACCGGACCATGGGCATCTGGGAGCAGATGCCGCCGTCGTTCCTTGACGCCCTGGAAGAGGAGTTCGGCTTCGACCCACCTCGGGACCACGGCATTGACGCTGTGGAGACCATCCGCCAGATGCGCGACGGCGGCGTCAAGGTTTTCGTCGCATTGGGCGGAAACTTCGTAGCAGCGATCTCTGACACCCACGCCGCCGAGGAGGCCATGCAGGCTACCGATATGACGGTGCAGATCTCGACCAAGCTGAACCGGTCGCACGCGGTGATCGGCAAGGAAGCGCTGATCTTCCCGACCATCGGCCGGTCCGAGATCGACATGCAGGCCAACGGCCCGCAGTTCGTCACGGTTGAGGACACGGTTTGCGCCGTGCACCCATCGCACGGCACCGTTGACCCGGTAGCGCCGAATCTGCTCTCCGAGGTGGCCATTGTCAGCCGTCTTGCGCGGGCCGTGCTCGGCGACAAGGTGAACGTGGACTGGGCCGGTTTCGAGGCCAACTACGACGTGATCCGCGAGCACATCTCGCACGTGGTGGACGGGTGCGAGAACTACAACGAGAAGGTTCGCCGGGAAGGCGGGTTTGTACTGCCGAACGGACCACGCGATTCACGGACCTTCAGTACCCCCACCGGCAAGGCGATCATCACGGTGAACGACCTGCAGCCGGTCGAGCGTCCCGCAGGCACCCTGATCCTGCAGACCCTCCGCTCTCACGACCAGTTCAACACCACCATCTACGGTCACAACGACCGCTACCGGGGCATCAAGAAGGGCCGCCACGTGGTGTTCGTGAACCCGGAGGACCTGGCCGAGCTGGGCTTCTCTGACGGCCAGTACGTGGACATCCGCGGCGAATATCAGGACGGCCGGGAACGCGTGCTGCGGAACTGGCGCGTGGTGTCCTACCCGAGTGCCCGTGGCTGTGCCGCCGCGTATTACCCGGAGGCCAACGTGCTGGTCCCCCTGGAGGAGCTGGCCGAGGGCAGCAACACGCCCATGTCGAAAGCAGTGATCGTGCGGCTGGAACCGACCAAGGGCGACGCGACGTCATCCGCCGCAGCCGCGAAGGCTTCCATCTCGTAGCCCATCTCGTAGCGTCCAGCGTCCACCACAGGACGCAAAAAAGTGGCTCACCC
>NZ_ASZW01000089.1:0-31092 GCF_000468215.1 Arthrobacter sp. CAL618
AGCTCGCCGGGCACGCACCATCGTTCACCAGGATCCTCACCCACCCCTTTACCGGGGCCAGGTTAGGAGCTGATGCGACCACGTACCGGGTCCCGCAGGACCTGAAGGATGCGGTCCGGATCAGGGACGGGACGTGTCGGCATCCGGGATGTAACCGGTTGGCGGTGTTCTGCGAACTCGACCACACCACCCCCTGGTCCCAAGGCGGCAAGACCAGCTACGGGAATCTGGCGGCCCTGTGTAAACGCCACCACATGTTCAAAACCGAAGGCTACTGGCACTACCAACAACCCGACCCAGGGACCATCATCGCGATCTCGCCTGCCGGTGAAACCTACCTCACCACAGCCGACCCACCACCAGCACCACAACCCGACATACCTCCGCCCTTCTAGCCAAGTCAGTTCTCTCCAGTGCTGCCCAAGTGCCTCGATCTACTGAGACAGACCTGACCGCACAGCCAGGGGACTTCACCGTCGGTTCAGGAGCGTCAGTGCCCCCAGCCCCAGTTCATCCGCCACCGTCCGATGTGGCTTTCACCTTCGGGATTCTGGGGCCGGGGGAAGGTTCTAGGCTGAGATTGACGGCATTTTGGGTTGTGGATAACGGTTTGCAAATCTTTGGATTCGGTTATTCTGGTGTCTTCGATTGGTTCGACTCGCACCGTTTCTCGGGAGTCACAGTGCCACAGCCTCGCAGCACCTTCGGTTCGCGGCGTACGACCGCCGCGCTGGTCATGATCCTTGGTCTTTTGACGGCTGGGTGTCAGGGCGATCCCGGTGCGCCGGGGCCGTCAACTCCGGTCGTCACTACTTCGGCCGACACGTCGCCGAGCCCCTCCCAAGTCCCCACCATCACGGCACCCACCACGCCCGAGCCGAGCTCCGCATCGTCTGATGGCCCGGCGGCGAACATCCCGGTGCCGGAGAAGCCGCCCCTGGCCGATGAGAATTCGGTCGAGGGCCTTGAAGCCTTCACTGAGTACTGGATTGAACTCCTCAACTATGCGTACATCACCAACGATTGGGCTCCGCTTGAAGGAGTGACTGATCCCGGCTGTGACACCTGCACGGCTATCCAAAAATCAGTTCAGCGCGTGTATGGCGACGAAAGATGGATTAGGGGCGCGGAGATCGAGGTATTGAGCTTCTCGAGCGAGTTCGAGTTGAACACCGCAGGATCAGTCAGTTCGTTCGTTCAGAAACGTCAAGGTGAGGTCACCTACTTCAATCCTGATGGAAGCGAGCTGAGTACTGATCTACCCACAAAACCTGTGATCGACGTTGCGATCGCCCTCCACGAGGGTGATCGCTGGTTGATGCTGGACTACGGAAAGCCTGAGGGGACCTAGATGGGCCGAATTTTTGTTCGCGCCGTGAGCGCTAGCTTCACAGCGGTGTTGTTTACCGTGGGCGCTCTGGGAATCCCAGCAGTTGGGGCTGAGGAAGAACCGGAGTACGGGGTCCAGGTGGACAAAAACTCGTTCGAGGCCACCGGTGTCTCTAAGTCTGCGTCTGGTGGTCAGGATGCGGCCCTGGAAATGTCAGCTGAAAGAGTCCTACTTCCGGTGGATGACGGGGTGGATTACACGTATGAGCGGGTGTGTACTGCTGGGGCACAGGATTTTATGGACCCTGCTTATTGCGTGCAGTTGAATGCTCAGTGTGATGCGCAGGCGGATGGGGTGTTGGTGCAGTGGATTGAGGTGAATCGCAATGTTAGTCCGCCAACGCGGACCGCGACGGGTCGTAGTGGTTGTTTGTATCCGGGGGCCCCGCCGACCGCCCCGACGGCGGCGACGCTGGAAGAAGCCCCTATCGTCATTACGTTGACCGAGTTTGAGAGCCAACCGATTATCGCTGCCGGCGTGTTTTCGCAGCCGGACCATTTCGGGCTGCGGAATGCGCACAGCAATCTTTATGCCGTGGCGCAGGAACAGGAGTTCACGTTTGAGTTCCAGAACGCTCAGATTCGGCTTCGTGCGTGGCCAGTGTCGTATGAGTGGTCATATGGTGACGGTTCAAGCCTGGTCACCACCGATCCTGGGTCGGCGCTGCCCGGGGACGGCTTCGACGTTGAGACTTTAACTAGCCACAGGTATTCCGAAACGGGCGACTACCTGGTCGGGCTGGATACGCTCTTCGCTGGGGATTATTCGGTGGATGGTGGTCCGTGGTTGCCTGTTGCGGGTCAGGCAAGGGTTACTTCGGAGCCGCATTTGATGAGTATTTGGCGCAGTGAGCGGCATAGCGTGGCGGAGACCTGTTTGGAGAACCCACAAGGCATCGGATGCTGACCACAGGACGGCCCAAAAGCCAACCCAGTTAGTGTCCACTAACTGGACGACGTGTCCATATAGTGAGACGCCAGGTGTCGCCGTTTGACACCCCCAAAAGGTGAGTGGAAACTACAGATATGCAGTTCGAATCCGTAGTAGTCCTTCTTACCAAGCGCGTGGCCTAAAGCCCGACTGGTAACACTACGTCACGCGCAACCCCTCACGGAGCCAACCAGGCTGAGGGGTTTTTTTGTTCCCACCCGACGCAAAGCGCACGACACCCGCAGTACACGAGCAGTATCGATTCATCAAGGAAGTCACCAATGTCCAAGGGATCGCCCTCCAGCCCCACGCTGATGGCCAAACCAACCGCTCCGGCGGCCCCGGCGCGCAGCCACACCCGTGACTCAGTGCAAGCCGTCCAGCCCACTGCCGTCCGAGGCCCCAACACTGTAGTTCCGCCCACAGAGATGCTCGGATCGGAAGCGATCGTCCGCTCTCTCGAGGAGCTAGGCGTCGACGACATCTTCGGCCTTCCCGGCGGAGCCATCCTTCCGACTTACGATCCATTGCTCGCCTCCACAAAACTCCGGCACATCCTGGTGCGCCACGAGCAGGGCGCCGGGCACGCGGCCCAGGGCTATGCCATGGTGACCGGCCGGCCGGGTGTCTGCATCGTCACCTCCGGCCCCGGCGCCACCAACCTGGTCACCGCCATCGCCGACGCCCACATGGACTCCGTTCCGATGGTCATCATCACCGGCCAGGTCAACAGCGCAGTGATCGGCTCGGACGCGTTCCAGGAAGCCGACATCGTGGGCATCACCATGCCCATCACCAAGCACTCCTACCTGGTCACCAAGGCTGCCGACATCCCTCGGATCATTGCCGAGGCCTTTCACATCGCATCCACCGGCCGCCCCGGCCCGGTGCTCGTTGACATTTCCAAGGATGCGCAGCAGGCGACGACGACGTTTTCCTGGCCGCCCAAGATCGACCTGCCCGGCTACCGGACAGTGGTTCGCGGTCACTCGAAGCAGGTTCGCGAGGCAGCCCGGCTGATCAGCGAATCCCAGCGCCCGGTGTTCTACGTGGGTGGCGGTGTCATCAAAGCCCACGGTGCCGCTGAACTGTTGGAACTGGCTGAGCTTGTTGGCGCACCCGTAGTCACTACGCTGATGGCGCGCGGCGTGTTTCCCGATTCGCACCAGCAGCACGTCGGCATGCCCGGCATGCACGGCTCAGTGTCAGCCGTGACCGCGCTGCAGCAATCGGACCTGCTCATCACACTGGGCGCCCGGTTCGACGACCGGGTCACCGGTGTCTTGTCCACCTTCGCACCCGGTGCCAAGGTGATCCACGCGGACATTGACCCCGCCGAAATCTCCAAGAACCGCACCGCCGACGTTCCGATTGTCGGCTCGGTCAAGGAGATCATGCCCGAGCTCACCAATGCCCTGCGCGAGCAGTTCGCCGCCACCGGTGCGCCGAACATCGACGCCTGGTGGACCATGATCAACCGGCTCCGCGAGACCTATCCCATGGGCTACACCCAGCCCGACGACGGCCTGTCGGCACCGCAGCACGTGATCAAGCGGATCGGCGAGATGACCGGACCCGAAGGGGTTTACGCCGCAGGCGTGGGCCAGCACCAGATGTGGGCTGCACAGTTCATCAAATACGAGCGTCCGCACGCCTGGCTGAACTCCGGTGGCCTCGGCACCATGGGATACGCGGTGCCCGCAGCAATGGGTGCCAAGGTGGGTAATCCGGACCGGGTGGTCTGGGCGATCGACGGCGACGGCTGCTTCCAGATGACCAACCAGGAGCTGGCCACCTGTGTGATCAACAACATCCCCATCAAGGTGGCAGTCATCAACAATTCGTCCCTCGGGATGGTCCGCCAATGGCAGACTCTCTTCTATGAGGGCCGGTATTCGAACACTGACCTGAACACGGGTCATGACACCGCCCGGGTACCCGACTTTGTGAAGCTGGCCGACGCCTATGGGTGTGCGGGCCTCCGCTGCGAACGGGACGAAGACATCGATGCCACCATCGCGCAGGCGTTGGAGATCAACGACCGTCCGGTGGTCATCGACTTCGTTGTCAGCCGCGACTCAATGGTGTGGCCGATGGTCCCCTCGGGGGTCAGCAACGACCTCATCCAGATTGCCCGCAATATGACCCCAGACTGGGAGCAGGAGGACTAACATGGCTCGTCACACGCTTTCCGTTCTGGTGGAGGACGTTCCCGGCGTCCTGACCCGCGTCGCAAGTCTCTTTGCGCGCCGCGCGTTCAACATCAATTCTTTGGCAGTTGGCCCCACCGAGATCCAGGGTATGTCCCGGATCACGGTAGTGGTCGAGGCCGAGGGTGACCTGCTGGAGCAGGTCACCAAACAGCTGAACAAGCTCATCAACGTGATCAAGATTGTTGAGCTGGTTCCCGATTCCTCCGTGCAGCGCGACCACATCCTGGTCAAGGTACGGGCAGATGCCGCAACACGGCTGCAGGTAACCCAGGCAGCCGACCTGTTCCGCGCATCGGTGGTCGACGTTTCAACCGACGCCCTGATCATCGAAGCCACCGGCACCGCCGAAAAGCTCACAGCACTCCTGTCAGTGCTGGAGCCGTTCGGGATCCGCGAAATTGTTCAGTCAGGAACCCTGGCCGTTGGCCGCGGGGCAAAGTCCATGAGCGACCGCGCCCTACGCAGCGCCTGACACCTAGCGGCAGTTCCACCCAAAAGACCACAAGCTGGACTCCAGCAAGAAAACACACAGGAGAAAACCAAGTGACTGAGTTGTTCTACGACGACGATGCAGACCTTTCAATCATCCAGGGCCGCACCGTGGCTGTTATTGGCTATGGCAGCCAGGGGCACGCGCACGCGCTGAGCCTCCGCGACTCCGGCGTCGACGTCCGTGTTGGCCTCAAAGAAGGCTCGAAGTCCCGCGCCAAGGCGGAAGCCGAGGGTCTTCGCGTGCTGAGCGTCGCTGACGCCACCGCCGAGGCCGACCTCATCATGGTTCTCACCCCGGACCAGGTGCAGCGCCACGTGTACGCGGAGGACATTGCCCCCAACCTGCAGGCCGGCGACGCCCTGTTCTTCGGCCACGGTTTCAACGTCCGCTACGGCTACATCAAGGCGCCCGCCGACGTCGACGTCGCTCTGGTCGCGCCCAAGGGCCCCGGCCACATCGTGCGCCGCGAGTTTGAAGCCGGCCGAGGTGTCCCCGATCTGATCGCCGTCGAGCAGAACCCGTCCGGCAAGGCCCGCGAACTGGCGCTGTCCTACGCCAAGGCCATCGGCGGCACCCGCGCCGGAGTCATCGAGACCACCTTCACCGAGGAAACCGAAACCGATCTCTTCGGCGAGCAGGCAGTCCTCTGCGGTGGCGCATCACAGCTCATCCAGTACGGTTTCGAAACCCTGACCGAGGCCGGCTACAAGCCGGAGGTCGCCTACTTCGAGGTCCTGCACGAGCTGAAACTGATCGTCGACCTGATGGTTGAAGGCGGCATCGCCAAGCAGCGCTGGAGCGTTTCCGACACGGCCGAGTACGGCGACTACGTCTCCGGCCCCCGCGTCATCGACCCCTCGGTGAAGGAAAACATGAAGGCTGTCCTCGCCGACATCCAGAACGGTGCCTTCGCCAAGCGCTTCATCGACGACCAGGACAACGGCGGCAAGGAATTTGCCGAGCTGCGCAAGAAGGGTGAGGACCACCCGATCGAGTCCACCGGCCGCGAACTGCGGAAGCTCTTCTCCTGGATCAAGACGAACGACGACTACAACGAGGGCTCAGTAGCCCGCTAGATACGGTCGTTTCCTCGACACAGCAACAGCACTCGGCCAGGGCCCTTCGGAGTCCTGGCCGAGTGCTGCGCTGTGGCGTCGTCCGGTCCGCTGAGTAACAAAGCGGGCCCGGGCGCACCGCCCATTTAGACTTGCCACATCCCCCCGAATTGTCTAACTCACACAGCACAGCAGCGAAGGATCACCCCCGTGACCAGCAAACCCGTAGTTCTCCTTGCCGAAGAGCTGTCCCCAGCCACTGTTGAGGCCTTGGGCCCCGACTTTGAGATCCGGCAGACCGACGGTTCGGATCGGGCCCAGCTGCTCGCCGCAATTGTCGACGTCGACGCCATCCTCGTCCGCTCCGCCACCCAGGTGGATGCCGAAGCCATCGCCGCAGCGCCGAACCTGAAGGTCATTGCCCGCGCCGGCGTCGGCCTGGACAACGTCGACATCAAAGCCGCCACGCAGGCGGGCGTTATGGTGGTCAACGCGCCCACCTCCAACATCATCTCCGCCGCCGAGCTGACCGTCGGCCACATCCTCAGCCTCGCCCGCCACATCCCGCAGGCCAGCGCAGCGCTCAAGGGCGGCGAGTGGAAGCGTTCCAAGTACTCGGGCATCGAACTGTACGAGAAGAAGGTCGGCATCATCGGTCTCGGGCGCATCGGCGCCCTCGTCGCGGCCCGCCTGCAGGGTTTCGATACCGAAATCCTCGCCTACGATCCGTACATCACCTCGGCCCGCGCCGCCCAGCTCGGCGTCCAGCTCGTCACCCTGGACGAGCTCCTTGAACAGTCAGACTTCATCACCATCCACATGCCGAAAACCCCCGAGACGCTGGGCATGCTTGGCGAGGCCGCTTTCAAGAAGATGAAAACCTCGGCTTACGTCGTCAACGTGGCCCGCGGAGGCCTCGTGGACGAGGCAGCGCTGTTCACCGCGTTGCAGTCCAACGAGATTGCCGGCGCCGGCGTCGACGTTTTCGTCACCGAGCCCAGCACCGACCTGCCGTTCTTTACCCTCGACAACGTGGTGGTCACCCCGCACCTTGGGGCGTCCACCGATGAGGCGCAGGAAAAGGCCGGCGTATCGGTTGCCAAGTCGGTCCGCCTCGCCCTGGCTGGTGAACTGGTGCCCGACGCCGTGAACGTGGCCGGCGGCGTCATCGCACCTGAGGTGCGCCCGGGAATCCCGCTGATCGAGAAGCTGGGCCGGATCTTCACCGCGCTGACCCACGATTCGCTCACCCAGATCGAGGTCGAGGTCGCCGGCGAGATCGCCTCCCTGGATGTGAAGGCGCTGGAGCTCGCAGCCCTCAAGGGGGTCTTCACCGATATCGTCTCCGAGCAGGTTTCCTACGTGAACGCTCCGATCCTCGCCGAACAGCGGGGCATCAACACCCGGCTGGTCACCACCCCCGAATCGGAGGAGTACCGCAACGTGCTCACCATCAGGGGCGCGCTGTCGGACGGATCGCAGATCTCGGTAGCGGGCACCCTGACCGGCCCCAAGCAGATCGAGAAGCTGGTGGGCGTCAACGGCTACGACCTGGAAATCCCGATCAGCGAGCACCTGCTGGTCCTGCTGTACCAGGACCGTCCCGGCGTGATTGGTACCCTCGGTCGCCTGCTGGGGGAGAAGGAAATCAACATTGCCGGCATGCAGGTGGCCCGCAACACTGAGGGCGGCCAGGCCCTCTCCCTGTTGACCGTCGACAGCGCGGTTCCGCAGGACGTGCTTGACGCACTCAAGGAAGCGATCGGCGCGACGGTGGCACGCGAAGTGGATCTGCAGAGCTAGCCACCCAAATGCTTCAGGGCCTCTCTCCGCGACAGCGGCGAGAGGCCCTTTTCGTTGTCCTGAACGAAGGCCAGCACCCAGCCGGGGTCCGTCTTCGCATATTCCCTCAGCGCCCACCCGATCGCTTTGCGGATAAAGAATTCCTTGCCGTAAAGACTGTCCTCAAGGTTCACCCCGACGACGTCGGCCAGCAGCTCAGCGTTGGTTTCCCCCTTGCTGGGGAGCTGGCACAGGATCGCCGTCCGGCGTACCCAGAGGTGGCTGTCGCGGGCCCAGGACCGCATCAGCGGCGTCACGGTTTCCGGCGCGGCCCGCAGGATAGGTCCCACACCGCGACTAGCAATCACGTCGATGAAGTCCCACCAGGCGCCGGTCTCCACCAGTTGGCGGTACAGCGTGAGGGTCTGCTCATCCTGATAGCCGCTGTAGCGGCGGTGGGTCAGAAGCGCGACGGCGGCGTACCGTTCCTCCCGAAAAGTTGCCCCGTCCCACAGTTGGCGGACCGCCCACTCCCACTGGGCCCGGTCCGGAAGCGGGTACGCAGTGAAGACTTCCCGGCAGATCACTTTGAGCGGCTGGGACGACACCCCGAGATAGGGCATCGCGGATTTCATGTACGCCTGCATCCGGGGCGCCTTCGCGGGGTCGGCAACGGTTCGCAGCCGGTCGCGTACGGCAGCGACCAACTGTGTTGCTTCAGACGCCGGCCCGGGGGCGGAACCGTCGTCGTCGTGCGCCAGATCAGGGACCATGCCAGGGACGTTACCAGCGGGCTGCCCGGTCACGAAGCGACAAGGGACAGGAAAACAGGGTAATTTCTTTAGGTGACATCCACAGAGCAGCTGCCCCCGTATTACCTCACCACCGCGATCTCCTACCCCAACGGGATCCCGCACATCGGCCACGCCTATGAGGCGATCGCCACCGATGCACTGGCCCGGTTCAAGCGCCTCGACGGCTACGACGTGATGTTCCTGACCGGCACCGACGAGCACGGCCTGAAGATGCAGCAGACCGCCGACCGCGAAGGCATCCCCGTCCGGGACCTGGCCACCCGCAACGCCCAGGCGTTCCAGGCCATGAACGACGACGTCGGCAGCTCCTATGACCGTTTCATCCGCACCACTGACGCCGACCACTACGCCGCTGCCTCCGCCATCTGGAAGCTGATGGAAGCCCGCGGCGACATCTACCTGGACAAGTACGCTGGCTGGTATTCGGTGCGGGACGAGGCGTTCCACAGCGAGGACGACACCGAGGTGCGCGACGACGGCGTCCGCTACGCCACCGAAACCGACACCGAGGTGACCTGGACGGAAGAGGAAAGCTATTTCTTCCGCCTTTCCGCCTACCAGGACAAGCTCCTTGCCCTGTACTCCGACCAGCCCGAGTTCGGTGCGCCCCAGTCGCGCTTCAATGAGGTCATCAGCTTCGTGAAGCGCGGCCTGGAGGACCTGTCCATCAGCCGCACCACCTTCGACTGGGGAGTGCCGGTTCCCGGAAACAAAGACCACGTGATGTACGTCTGGGTGGACGCGCTCACCAACTACCTCACCGGCGTCGGGTTCCCCGATACCGAGTCGGAACGCTTCAAAAAGTACTGGCCAGCCGACGTTCACGTTATCGGCAAGGACATTTCACGTTTCCACGCCATCTACTGGCCTGCGTTCCTGATGTCCGCAGGGCTCGAGCTGCCGAAACGGATCATGATCCACGGATTCCTGTTCAACAAGGGCGTGAAGATGTCCAAGTCGCTGGGCAACACGGTCGCGCCGAAGGACTGGGTGGAGCAGTACGGCCTTGACCAGGTCCGCTTCTTCCTGCTGCGTGAGGTGCCCTTCGGTGCTGACGGGTCCTACAGCCATGAGGCGATCGTGGGCCGGATGAACTCCGACCTCGCCAACAACCTGGGCAACCTTGCCCAGCGTTCATTGTCGATGGTGGCCAAGAACTGCGACGCGCAGGTGCCCTCGCCGTCGTCGTTCGCGCCAGCCGACGAGGCGATCCTGGCGCAGGCCAACGCGCTCCTGGAGTCGTCCCGTACCGCGTTCGACCGGCAGGAATTCTCCCGCGCGCTGGAACTGAGCTGGGGAGTGCTGGGCGACACGAACGCGTACTTCGCCGACCAGCAGCCCTGGGTGCTCCGGAAGACCGACCCCGAGCGCATGAACACGGTGCTGTACGTGACGCTGGAGGTGCTCCGGATCGTCTCGATCCTCGCCCAGCCGGTCATGCCCGACGGCGCCGGACGGCTCCTCTCGGCGCTGGGCCAGGGCACCGGGCCCGACGACGTCGCCCGCCAGTTCAACGCAATCGCCACGCCGCTGGTGGCCGGCACGGCGTTGCCGGCACCCGCGCCGATCTTCCCGAAGTACGAGGAGCCGGCCGAGGGCTAACCTCGTCGAACAGCGAGAGCTGACGACTCGCACGAGCTTTGGGGCGGGTTTAGCGGGCCGCCAGCTCTCGCGTCTCGGCGGGTTTGTTTGGCAGGCGGCTAGTGGTCGCCGGAGAGAAAACGCTCGGGCGCCGTCTCCCGCATCACGTGCGCGAGTTGTTCCTGCTGTTTGCGGGCCCGATCGGCCAGGTGGCGTAGCTGTTCGGCGTCCAGCTCGGTCGAGCCAGCCTCGGTGAGGGCGCCCAGGGTTTCCCACATGCATTCCTTGCCGCGGACGATGCTCTGCAGCGCCTCAAGTTCCAGCTGTGCGCCGCTGCCCTTGTCCGAGCGGCGGAGGTTCAGGGGATTGATTTTGCTCAGCTGCGCGCCAACCTGTGCGATGACCATCTTGACCTTGCTCGGCGTGTAGCCGAGGGAGCTGATGATCTGCGCGAGTTCGTCCCGTTCGCCCGAGATCTCCTTGGTCAGCGAGGCGAAGGTCTGCTCATGCTTGGTGCCGCGCCAGGATTCCTGGGCCGTCGAAAACAGTTTCACTCCGGAAGCAGATGCCACCAGGTGGTCATCCAGGTAGGCCGACAGCCTGCTGGAATCGGTCGGATTCGAGTTGCTGCGGGGAGCCGGGGAGTGATCCATGGGTAAACCTTTCGAACGGAACCTGCAAAGAATGATGACCCCCATCTTCGCAGGTTCCGCCCGGCTTGGCCCGGCTCGGCACACCCGGGATTTACGCCGTCAGGGTCACGCCGTCGCGAGTCCCTCGACCGGTGACAGCCGAGCCGCCCGGCGGGCCGGCAGTACCGACGCCAACAGTGCGGCGACGACGGCGACGGCGACCACCCCCACCAGCTGTGCCCAGGGGATCGACGGCGTGACCGGGGTGATTGCACCAAGCGCCGACTGCACGCCCAGCCACCCATACACCACCCCGAGCAGGCACCCGAAGGCAGCAGCGACGCCGGCAATGAGGACCGCCTCGACGGCGAGCATCCCGCGCAGCTGACCACGGGTCAGGCCCAGCGCGCGCAACAGGGCTGATTCCCTGGTGCGTTCGAGCACCGACAGCGACAGTGTGTTCGCGACGCCGATCAGCGCAATCAACACTGCGACGGCCAGCAGCGCCGTGACCACCAGCAGGATGACGTCGATGATCTCGTTGAAGGAGACCCGTTCAATAGCAGCGCCATTGACCTGATATTCGGAAACCCTCAGCGCCTCGACAATCTCGGACCGCAGCCCAGTCACTCCGGCAGCATCAAGTGAGTCATCGAGTTTCAGCCACAGAACGCTCGTCTCATCGCCCAATGCCGCAACGCCCGGCAGGGGAACCGCCCCGAGCGCCGCCGCCGTGGCCTCAGTGATGGCAGGAACGAAAATCCGGGTCTGGGCTTCCCGGACCGGGAGAGTGACGGATCCTGTCGCACCCTCGAGCGTCACCTCGGTGAGCCCGGAGTCCTGCGGCATGAACACCACGTCGTCCACCAGTTCAAGTCCAGCATTGCGAAGCACGGACTCCGCCTCGTCGGGGGAGATGGCGTAGACGGGCAGGGTGCCGGCTGCCTCGTCGGAGACAGCAGCGACCGACAGGGCCATCGCCGCTTCCACGCCCGCCAGCTGCTGAACTGTTGTCACGGCAGCGTCAGCAGCGGCAGCGTTTCCAACCTCCTGGACCGCGAGGTCCACCGGGTAATTGGCGCCGAGCTCGGCTTCAAACGCGGCCCGCGAGGTGTGGGCGCCGGCCATCATCATGGTCACCAGGGTGACGCCCACCAGCAGTGCGCTGGCGGTGGCAGTGGTCCGGGCCGGGTTGCGAACCGCATTGAGCGCCGCGAGCCTACCCGGCACTCCCAGCGGTGCCGCGAGCCGGCCGACGGCTGTCACGAGGGCAGGCAGGAACAGGGAGGCGCACAGCAGCACGCCCACAAAGGAGAACACACCGCCGGGTAACGCGATCAGCAGTGCCGATGAGACGGCGCCCACCCCGAGCAGTCCGGCGCCGAGCAGCACGAGCAGCAATCCAATGGCCAGCCGTATCCTGCCCTTGCGGGTCCCGGTCGTGGCGTCCTCGGCGGGACGTAGCGCCTCGAGGGGGGCGACTGCGGTCGCGGCCCGGGCCGGGACAAAAGCGGCGGCCAGGGTCATCGCGAGGCCGACGATGAGGCTCACCAGGATGGCCGAGACCGGGATGGCCAGGGTGGCGAACTCGGTACCCTCCTGCGCGGCTGCAACAGAGACGAGGGTAAACATCACTCCTGCGGCGAGGAGCACCCCGAGCACCGAGGACACGAGCCCCACCATAGCGGCTTCGAGCAGGACCGAGTGGCGGATCTGACGCCTCGAGGCGCCAATGCAGCGCAGCAGCGCAAGGTCACGGGTTCGCTGTGCCACCAGTACGGAGAACGTGTTGGAGATGACCAGCACGGTCACCAGGACGGCGACGACGGCGAAGGCCAGCAGGATCACCGTCAATTGGTCAGTCCCTCCCGAAAGAGCCGCCACATCTGCAGTCACCTGTTCGGCGCTGGTGCGAACCTCGGCCGAGACTCCTGCTGCTGCGAGCGCAGCTGTGGCATCGGCACTGACGGCTGAGGGATCGGCAGTTCCGAGGAGGGCCAGCTGGGCAGTGGTGGCCTGGGGCGGTTGCTCGCCGGGGGACAGGACGCTCAGGGTCTGCACCAGGTCCGGCGCCGCGTAGACCTGCGGCAGACCGGAGAGATAAGGGTCGGCCGAATCCTCAGTGATCCCCGTGAGCGTCACCGTGACGGTCATGGGAGGGGGTGCGTAGCCGCCGACGGGCGAATAGTAGGACTGCTCCAGAGCGTAGGTGTCGCCCACCGTCATCCCCAGCTCGGCGGCCGACGTCTTGTCGATACTGATTCCCGAACCGTCGGCGGGGAGGGCCCCCTTGACCATGGTTGAGGTTTGAAGTTCAGTCGGGGCGGTGCTCAGGACGAATACGTCCGCCGGCCCCGAAGGAAGCTGCAGCGCCGAGAGGGTCCGTTGCGCGGCGTGGACGGCCGACACCCCGTCAATACCGGACAGCAGTTGCTCGGTTTCCAGCGCCGACTTACCGCCGTCGCCGACGGTGACCACCAGGTCAGCCTTCGCGTAGGTGGCCCCGATGCTTTGTTGAAGGGTGGCCTGCGTAGTGCCAGAGACCATCAAGGTCGCGGCCAGGAAGCCGACGCCGAGCATCACGGCCAGCCCCACCGCAACAAACCGCCTGGCGTGAATCCGGAGTTGGGCAAGTGCAACCTGCAGCATCGCCTAGGCCCCCAGTCCGGCGAGAGCCTGCGAGATGACGTCGGGTGTGCTGCGGTCCAGCTGACCCACCAATTCGCCGTCGTTCATCAGCAGGACGCTGTCGGCATAGGAAGCGGCCACGGGGTCGTGGGTCACCATGATGATGCTCTGCCCCATTTCCCGCGTACTGCGGCGCAGCAGGGAGAGCACCTCGGCGCCGGAGCGGGAATCGAGGTTGCCGGTGGGCTCATCGCCGAACAACACGTCGGGGCGGGTCAGAAGGGCGCGGGCCACCGCCACCCGCTGCTGCTGGCCACCGGACAGCTCATGCGGCCGGTGCCTGAGCCGGTCGGCCAAGCCCAGGGTGGCACAGACCTCGGTCAGCCACTGACTGTCCACCGTGCCACCAGCAAGCGCCACCGGCAGGGTGATGTTTTGTTCGGCGGTCAGCGTGGGGATCAGGTTGTAGGCCTGGAACACGAAACCGATCCGGTCCCGCCGCAGCCGGGTCAGCTCATTGTCGGACAGCCCGGTGAGTTCGGTGTCCCCAATCCGGACGCGGCCGGAGTCAGCGGTGTCCAACCCTGCCAGGCAATGCATCAGGGTGGACTTGCCGGACCCCGAGGGGCCCATGATCGCCGTGAACCGGGCGCGTTCGAAGGTCACGCTGACCTCCTTCAGGGCGTGCACGCGGGTGTCGGCACGCCCATAGGTTTTGGAAAGCGAGTCGGCTGACGCGGCCGGCTGGGAGGCAGCGGACGACGTCGAAGGGTGGTCGGCGGTGTTGGCGGAAATTCTCATGCTTCAACGCTAGGGCGGCAGTCTTCGTGGCGGATCAGCCTACGGTCCGGTCTCCGCTGCTGCCTTCCTCATCCCGCGGGATGAGTCATCCCAGTGCTCCGGGACGAGGAGGTTCAGGGCTAGGGGTGCACCACGCCGGTTTCATAGGCGATCAGCACAGCCTGCACCCGGTCCCGGGCCTGCAGCTTCGCCAGAATATGGCCCACATGGGTTTTCACTGTCGCTTCGGACAGGTAGAGGCTGCCGGCAATCTCGGGGTTGGACAGGCCTCGCGCGATCAGTCCGAAGACCTCCCGCTCACGCGCCGTCAGGGACTTGACCGACTCGGCGTTGGCGCCCGCAGCGGGGGAGGACCGGCGCAGCATCGGAGCCACATGATCCAGCAGCCGCCGGGTGGTGGAGGGAGCAATCACCGCGTCACCGCGATACACGGTGCGGATCGCCTCAAGCAGTTCCTCCGGCGGCGCATCCTTGAGCAGGAAGCCGCTCGCACCCGCCTGGATCGCGGCCAGTGCGTACTCGTCGAGATCAAAGGTGGTCAGAACCACAATCTTCGGACCGGTCCGTTCCGCCGCCCCGGTCAGGCGCGACGCCTGCTCCAGGATGCGGCGGGTTGCCTCGATGCCGTCCATTCCGGGCATCCGGACGTCCATCAGCACCACGTCGGCACTGGTGGCGTTCAACGCGGCCACCGCTTCGGTCCCGTTTCCCGCCTCGCACACCACGCGCAGGTCGGGCTGGGAATTGATCAGCATGGTGAAGCCGCTGCGGACCAGCCGCTGGTCATCCACGAGAGCCACCCGGATGACCGGTTCGCCGGTCAGCTGGTCATCCGTCAGCTGGCAATCCGTCACTGGGTTATCCGTCACTGGGTAGTTTGTCACTGTCATGCTTCCGTGTAGGGGATGAATGCGGCGATGCGGTATCCGCCGCCAGCAGGGGCGACGGCGGTCAGCTCCCCGTCGTAGAGTCCGAGCCGTTCCTGCATGCCCTTGATGCCCTGCCCTGCGCCCGCAGAGGTGGGATCGGCGCTGGCTCCGCGACCGTCGTCGTCAATGGTGAGGTTCAGGCCCCGCGGGGTCCAGGCCAGGGCGACGACGGCGCGGGCGTCGGGACCCGCATGTTTCAGCACGTTGGTGAGGGACTCCTGGACCACGCGGTAGGCGGTCAGCTCGGCCCCGGCGGGGAGCTCACGTCGGCTGGTGCCGTCCACCGAATAGGCGGTGGTCAGCCCGGCATGCTGGACCGTTTCGATCAGGGCCCGGACATCTGCGAGGGTCGGGAGCGGCCGCGTCGATGTTTCCTCATCGCCACGCAGGACGCCCAGCAGGCGGCGCATCTCCCGAAGAGAGGCCCTGCCGGTGTCGGCGATGGTGCCGAGTGTCGCTGGCGCCACCGTGGGGTCCTGCACGCTCGCGTATCTGGCGCCGTCGGCCTGGGTGATGATGACCGAGAGGGAGTGGGCCACGATGTCGTGCATCTCACGGGCAATGTGACTGCGTTCGTCGGCGGCAGCCAGATCCCGTTCCTGCTGGCGCTCCACCTCAAGGCGTCGGGTGCGGTCTTCCAGGGCCTGCAGGGTGAGTCGGCGGTTGCGTGCCAGATCGCCGAATGCCCAGCACAGGAGAACCAGAGACTGGACCAGGACGGCGATCACGACGAACAGGGGAAGTGACGCGTCCCGCATCTCGAAGGGGCTGATTCCGAAGTAGGCGCTGTACCTGAGTAGACCGGCGAAACAGCCGACTGAAGCCACCGCAAGTCCGCCCAGACTCGCCCAGCGGGGAGCGTAGGCAGCCAGGGCATAGAGGGCTATCAGCACCGCCGCCTGAGCCGGAACTGGCATCACATAGAAGATGAGTTGCAGCACCGAGACGGCCGCGATCAGTCCCGCAGCGTGGACGGGCCGGGACCGCCGCCAGACGAGGGGAAGAACCAGCCCGGCTGCGGCGAGCATTTCGAGCGGTACGGCGGAGGAGAGCAGGGTTGGCCCGACGAGGATCACCAGCAGCACCGCCGTAATCGCCAGGTCCACGCGGCCCGGGTGGGCGCGCAGCACACGAGCGAGACGGTGGTGGAAGTCCATGGGAGTCAACTCTAGGCGGTGCTAATCCCCTAGACATCAGTCCCTGGGTGGAGACCACCCGGCGGCGAGCTGTCAGCGCATCTCACTAAGTGAGACGAGTTGTCCATCATATGAACCCTGAATAATCTGTTCCTATGAGCGAACCATCTTCAACAGTCCAGCTGGCAGTCATCCCGGGCGACGGAATCGGCCCTGAGGTCATCGCAGAAGCCGTCAAGGTACTCCACAGTGTCACCGCGAACCTCGACACCACTTTCGCCCTGACCGAATACCAGCTCGGTGCCGAACACTGGCTCGCATCAGGTGAGACCCTGCCCGATGAGACCCTCGCAAAGCTTCGCGAACACGACGCGATCCTCTTCGGTGCGGTCGGTGCTGCCCCGGGCGACACCCGCATCCCCTCGGGCATCATCGAACGCGAGATGCTGCTGAAGCTCCGGTTCTCCCTCGACCACTTCGTGAACCTGCGCCCCTCACGGCTCTACCCGGGCATCGCGAGCCCCCTCGCCGCACCCGGCGACATCGACTTCATTGTGGTCCGTGAAGGAACCGAGGGGCCCTACGCCGGTAACGGCGGCATTCTCCGCGGTGGCACCCCCCACGAAATTGCCACCGAAGTCTCCCTCAATACCGCCCACGGCGTGGAGCGGGTAGTCCGGGACGCGTTCCGCCGGGCCAATGACCGTCCCCGCCGCCACCTGACGCTCGTCCACAAGCACAATGTTCTTGTCTACTCAGGCCACCTGTGGCGCCGGACGGTCGAAGCGGTCGCCGCCGAATTCCCCGACGTCACCCACGATTACCTGCACGTTGACGCCGCCATGATCTTCCTGGTCACCGACCCGGCGCGGTTCGACGTCATCGTCACCGACAACCTCTTCGGCGACATCATCACCGACCTCGCCGCGGCGATTACCGGCGGAATCGGGCTGGCAGCCTCGGGCAACATCAACATGGACCGCACCGCCCCGTCCATGTTCGAACCGGTTCATGGGTCGGCGCCGGACATCGCCGGGCAGCAGAAGGCCGATCCCACAGCGGCCATCCTGTCCGTCGCTTTGATGCTCCGCCACCTCGGGTTCGACGACGCCGCCGCGCGGGTTGAGCGCGCAGTGGACGACGACGTCGCCTCCCGTACCGGTGCGCCCCGTACTACGGCCGAAATCGGCGATGCGATCGCCGCTCTGGTGTCCTAAGCTGGTTAACCATGACAGCCACCGACCTGGAATTTAGCCAGCACCCCTCTGCCAACCCCAAATCCGATCAGGAACGGGCCGAGATTCTCGCGGACCCCGGGTTTGGAAACCACTTCACCGATCACACGGTTGTGGTCGATTTCAAGGCGGACACCACCGGTGCCGGCGGCTGGGGCAACGCGCGTCTGGAAGCCTACGGGCCTATCGCACTGGACCCGGCGGCAGCAGTGCTGCACTACGGTCAGGAGATCTTCGAGGGCATGAAGGCCTACCGTCACGAGGACGGATCGGTCTGGACGTTCCGGGCGGACCAGAACGCTGCGCGGCTGAACCGCTCTGCAGCACGGCTGGCCCTGCCACAGCTGCCCGAGAACATCTTCCTCGAATCCCTCCGCCAGCTGGTGGCGGCGGACCAGAACTGGATCCCCACCCGCGAAGGGGAGAGCCTGTACCTGCGGCCCTTCATGATCGCCACCGAGGCATTCCTAGGGGTACGGCCGGCACGGGAAGTATCTTTCCGCGTCATTGCCTCACCGGCCGGAAACTACTTCGGTGGGGAACTGGCGCCGGTCGACATCTGGGTCTCACGCAACTACGCGCGCGCAGGGCGTGGCGGCACCGGCAACGCGAAGTGCGGTGGCAACTATGCCGCGTCCCTCGCAGCGCAGCTGGAGGCCGAGGCCCAGGGCTGCAAGCAGGTCCTGTTCCTGGACCAGTTCAATGACAACGCCGTCGAGGAACTCGGCGGAATGAACGTCTTCTTCGTGTTCAAGGACGGCTCACTGGTCACGCCTGCGCTATCCGGGACCATCCTCGAAGGTGTCACCCGCTCATCGGTGATCCAGCTGGGCAAGGACCGCGGACTCACGGTCACCGAGCGGAAGATCACGCTCGATGAATGGCGTGATGGGGTGGCGTCCGGAGACATCACTGAAGTGTTTGCCTGCGGTACCGCCGCGGTTATCACCCCGATCGGTCAGCTGAAGGACGGTTCGGAAGTGATCGGTGCCCCTGATTCCAAGGCCGGTGCGGTCACCATGTCCATCAGGGAACAGCTGCTGGGCATCCAGACGGGTACTTCGCCTGACACCCACGGCTGGTTGACCCGCCTGGTCTAGCTCGCGACCATCCGATGGCCTCCACCCCGCAGCACGGGGGTGGGGGCCATTGTGGTGAGCCGGCCGCTAGGAGGCGAGGGGCAGCTTCGCTGAGGAACGCAGGAGGGCTGAGGTGTCCTCGACGGTCAACGGCTTACTGAAGTAGTAGCCCTGGCCCCCCACGCAGCCCATTTCCTTTAGCTTCTCGGCCTGCTCAAGGGTCTCGATTCCCTCGAACACTGCCTCCAGGCCCGCTGCCCGGATGAGTTGCAGAATCGCAGCAATGAAGCCGAACTGGATTGAACCGGTGGACAGCTCGCTGAGCAGTGAACGATCAACCTTCACCATGCTGACGGGAAGTTTCCGCAGGTAGCTGATGGATGAGTAACCGGTGCCGAAATCGTCGATCTCGATGCACACGCCAAGCTGTTTCAGGCTCAGGAGCGAATACGTTTCCACCTCGCCGCCCGTTACCAGAGCTGTTTCGGTGATTTCCAGTACCAGCGCGACGGGCGGGATGTCGAACCGGCGCAATAGCCCCCGCACATAGTCCACCAGGTCGAGCTGCTGCAGTTCGACAGCCGAAAGGTTCAGGCGTAGCTGGAAATCGTCGTCGAGCTCCATTTCCGCGCGCCACAGCGAGTACTGGCGGATCGCCGACGCCATCACCCACCGGTCCAGCTCGATCACCGCGCCGATTTCTTCGGCCAGCGGGATGAACTCATCCGGCATGATGAAACCGCGGGTGGGATGGTTCCAGCGAACCAGGGCTTCCAGGCCGAGCACCCGGCCGTCACGCAGGTCGACCACCGGCTGGTAGTGAAGGCTCAGCTGATCCGACCGGATGGCGTCGCGGAGCTCGGAGGCAATCTGACTTCTGAGCTGCCGCTGCAACAACATCACCGGTTCGAAGACCTTGATGGTGCTGCGGCCCTCCCGCTTGGCCACGTACATGGCGGTGTCCGCGTCCAGCAGGATGCTCTCGGGACTCTGGCCAGGCTCGGCCAGCCTGACCCCGATGCTGGCACGGGAAAAGACATGCAGTTCGTCCAGCGAGATGCGGTCGCCCAGGGCGGCAAGAGCGCGGTTGGCGATCCGGAGCGCGATTTCCAGGGTCGCTTCGGGGACCAGGATGGCAAATTCGTCCCCGCCCAGGCGGGCGACGGTATCGGTGTCCCGGATGACGCCGACCAGACGGTTGGCGACCTCCTGCAGAACCCGGTCGCCGGCGTCGTGCCCAAAACTGTCATTGACGTCCTTGAAGGAGTCAAGGTCCAGCAGGATCAGGGCCGGCGGCGTGGCATCACCATCGGCTGCCAGCTCATCCTCCAGTTTGGCGAGGAGCGCAATCCGGTTATCCAGCTGCGTCAGCGCGTCAGTCATGGCCATGGCGCGCATGTCCAGGTGCGCCTGGTGGAGCATCGCAGTGCGGCTCTCCACCCGATCCTCGAAGTCACGGTGCACCAGTTCAAGCTCTTCGGCGAGCAGGTTGAAGCCGGTGATAACGGCGTCGACGTCGTCCCGCGCCGCGGAGGGCTCCATCCGGGTGCTGAGATCGCCGCGGGAGAGCCGAACGATCCCATCGACCAGCATGGCCAGTCGGGGATCGGTTTCATTGTCAGGCATGCGGGCAACTACCTAACCAGGCCATTGCCTCGGACTCAGTGGTGAAAAAACGGGTGGGGCAGGGCGGCGGGTCACCGCCCAGTAAAAAGTTGGCCATAACGCGGTCCACGGGGGAGGCACCCAGCACGGCTATCGCTGAGGAAGTGCGGGAGCTGGTGAAGACTGCCCGTGCATCGCGGCTGATCGACCCGACCCCCGAGATCTCCAGCAGCACCGGTCGTAGACTGCCATTGGCGATCGACCGCGCGCGCGCAGCGTGCGTTTCAGCGATCTCACCGGTGATGTCCACGCCCTTCGGCATGACCAGCCGGATGACGTTGCCCGGGTGGCCTTCGCCTGATTGATCGCTCTGCACATTGATAGCCGACATGTTCCCCTTCACTTCGACTGCGACTGCCCTCCAACCAGGTAGGTAGCGGATTGACGGCTACCTCGAAGAAATGCGTCGGCGGCGGTCGTTTGATCCCCGGAGGTCACGGTTGAGGCGGCGGTCTCCGTGGTACAGGATGGAGGACCAATCTGCTTCTTCAGGTGACTTCTCAATAACCGGTGACTTCGTCTCGCGCTTCTTGCGAGGCGGTACGTAGAGCCAGTTTAGGACGCCGAGAACCATGTCCACAATTGAATTGTTTACCCCAATGTAGGCGCGAATTGCTCCAGCCGCCAGCACCGCGTTCAAAGCAGCGAATGCAGCGTTACCCCAGTTCCCCTGCTGCACATCGCGCCACAGGGTCAGGAGGGAGAACGCGACAATCGCGTAGGGGATGAACACGTAGAGGGCAGGGGCGGCGGTGCGGTCCTTGACCTTGGGCGTGCGAACAAACGGGATCTTCTCGCCGGTGAAGGCCTGCTGGATGGATTTCAGGACCCCGGCCAGGTTCACCGGAAGCAGCACAATATTGAAACCATAGATCCTGAAGATGTCGCTGAAGCGGTGCCCGCAATCGCGGAGATCGCTACCCATCGCGAGGAAGTACGGCATCGCGGTCATGAAGACCAATGGACTGAGGAGCCTGCTGTCGTAGGGGTACCCCAGGAGGAACAGCAGCCCGAAGCTCGCCCAGGCGATTGACGCCATGTAGTTGACCCGGAGCAGCACCTCGCGGACCAGGATCCGATCCCGGCGGTAGCGCCGGTCCTGCAGCTGGTTCCACAGCTTCGGAAGGATCAGCAGCCCGCCGTTGGCCCAGCGGCGTCGTTGGACCACCAGGGAGCCAAAATCCGGGGGAGTCGCGCTGTAGCTAAGGCGCTCTGGATAGTTGACCAGCGTCCACCCGTGGGCACCGAGGTCAACACTGGACTCGGTGTCCTCGATGACGGTGCGGTCCTGGATGTAGGTGTGGATCTCGAACCCGCCAACATCCTCGACTTCGAGAATGTCCATCAGCGCTTCCTTGCGGATCACGGCGTTGGCACCCACCCAGAAGGTGGCGCCGTAGTAGGACATGCCCTGGTGCAGGATGTGCTGGATGTCGGTGGTCGCGCCGGCGACTCGTTCAATTCGGGTCGGGGCTCCGCGGAAGGAGGAGTAGGGGGTCTGCGTTACTGCGACCCGCTCGTTTCCGGGGGACTCCAGCAGGTAGACCAGACGCAGGCAGTAGTCCCGGAGGAGTAGCGAATCCGCGTCGAGGGTCAGGAGGTACGTGGAATCTGGCACGTCCAGATCCACCTGGGCGGGGCCTTCGGCTGGGCGCAGGATGGTTCCGCTCGGGGACTCCTCGCGGTGCCACCGCTTCCCCATGAGGGAAATGTAGGAGTTGAGGTTCATCGCCTTGTTGGCTTCGTGGGACAACGAGGCGAACATCTTGCGTTCGAACGTTTCCAGCCGGGCGGTGAAGATGCGGCACAGCCGGAGGTACAGCTCAGTGACCCGGTCTTCGTTGGGCTGCTCGCCCTGCGCACGCGCTGCGGTGAGGCCGAGTACCGTCAGGCGGAGCTCCCGGGCGAGGCCCATCAGCACCAGGTCGACGAAGAACTCATCCACGTGGTCTTCAACCCGCTCGAGGGCCGCCATGTCTTCCAGCCAGGTGGCCGCTGCAATGTACTCGTTTGTGAGGACTTCGAGTTCGTCCACTCCGGTTGGGCCCGGCGACATAAGTCGTTCACGGTAGCTGGTCAACGCGTCGTTGAAACGGGTGGAGGGCTCAAGCAACTGGGACTCGATGCCCTCGGACAGCTCGCGGGTGATTTTCAGGCGTTCGGCCACCACCGGATCGGTGGGGTGCGGGGGGTCATCGAGGAGCAGGACAACGCGTAGGTCGGGAAACTCCTGGAGCGCAGCCGACCAGAGGGTTGCCCGCACCACTTGTGGCTCTTCGGCGTAGGACGGCACCAGGACGGTGATGCCCTCGTCGTAGTGGGCGAAGTGGCGGTCTAGCTCGCCGCGCGGCACCCGCTTGTGGTCCCGGAACCGGTACAGGGCACCCTGGCGTGCCACCAGGTACAGCAGGGCGGAGAAGGTGAGGAAGGTGACGACAATCAGGTACGACACCGCTTCGAACTGGAAACGGAAGCCGGCGGTGGGGTTGTCGATGAGCTGTCGCAGGATGGTGGTAACAACGTAGGAGCCCCACCCAACCATGGTGGCCACAATGGCCAGGCGGCCTAGCGCGATCTTTCGACGCGACGGCGTGGGATGAACGATGGAGAGCGGCTCGGACCGCTTCTCGGCACCCCACTGGCGCTTGCGCGCGGCCGGGACTGATTCTTTACTTTGTTGCTCAGAGGCAGCAGCCACTTTGTGATCCTTCATCTCGCTCCCCAGCGACTCGATTGCAGGATCGGACTTTGCCGCTCCCATCGCAGATGGCTTTCGCCTTTCCACCCGACGAGTGGGATGATCTACGATCATTGAGCGACCCCACGCAGCGGCGGTACGCCGGATGCAGTCGTCCTATGACGGTGCAACACTAGCACTACGATTCGACACTATAGTGTGTTAGTGACGTAACAGTTTACATTTCAACTTTCCCTCGGTTGGCGGGGGCCACGACCCTGGGGAGAACACATTGTCAAGGCACTTTCCGGGTCGGAAACTCTCGTTTGTTCGACTCGTGCTGGTGATCGGTGTCGTGGCAGCGGTGGTTGCCGGATCCGTCACCGGCTGGAGCCGGTTTGAGGACGCCCGGGCCGCCGAAGATAGCGGCTCCTGGTTCGCCGGCTACGTCGATGCGACTGCCACTCCGTTTTACGCCTTTGAACGCCCGCAGACCGAAGAGGGCGGCAGCATCGTTCTGTCGTTCGTCGTTGCCGACCCGGAAAGTCCCTGTGAACCATCCTGGGGTGCGGCGTACTCCTTTGATGAAGCCGAATCCACCATGGACCTGGATCGTCGGATCGCCCGTCTGCTGCAGAGCGGCGGGGAAGTGGCAGTGTCCTTCGGTGGTCTGCACAATGACGAGCTGGCTACCTCCTGCACCGACGTCAACGATCTGAAAGACGCTTACGCCTCAGTAGTCGAGCGGTACAATCTCTCCACGATCGACCTCGACGTCGAGGGCGAAAACCTGCTCGACACCGAAGCAGGGGAGCGTCGGGCTGAGGCTATCGCGCTGCTGCAGCAGGAACGGTTGGCGGCCGATGAGCCCCTGAACGTCTGGCTGACGTTACCGGTTGCTCCGACGGGCCTGACCGAGCCGGGGACCACCGCGGTCACCCAAATGCTCGAAGGCGGGGTGGACCTGGCCGGGGTGAACATCATGACCATGGACTTCGGTGAAAGCCGGCCCGAAACAATGAGCATGCTTGAAGCGTCGATTGCCGCCGCCGAAGCCACCCACTCACAGCTGTCCACTCTTTATGGCCGCGCTGATCTGCCACTCGGTCCGCAGGCGCTCTGGACCAAGCTCGGCCTCACCCCGATGATCGGCCAGAACGACGTCGTCAGCGAGGTGTTCTCGCTGGATCACGCTGCGGGTCTGAACGCCTTCGCCGTCGAAAAGGGTATTGGCCGGATGTCCATGTGGTCCCTGAACCGTGATGCCACCTGCAGCGACAACTACGCCGACGTGACTGTGGTCTCGGTTGGGTGCAGCGGAATTGACCAGGACGGCCAGAGCTTCGCGCAGCTTCTGGGCCAGGAGTTTGAGGGAACTTCCGAGACCATCGCCACCACTTCGGCCTCGCCCGAACCCACTCCGGAACTGGTCGAGGACAATCCCGAGACCAGCCCGTACCCTATCTGGTCCGAGGACGCCACCTACGTGGCCGAGCAGCGAGTGGTCTGGCATGGCAACGTGTATGTGGCCAAATGGTGGAACGAAGATTCCACACCGGACAACCCAGTGCTGCGAGCCGATGAGACGCCGTGGACGCTGATCGGGCCAGTTCTGCCGGGTGAAAAGCCAGTCTCCGCGCCAACCGTTCCCGCCGGAACCGTCGACGAATGGGATCCGGAAGAGGTGTATGAGAGCGGTGATCTCGTCAAGCTCGATAATCACGTGTTCGAATGCAAGTGGTGGAGCCAGGGCGACAGCCCGGAAGCTGCCCTGCAGGGTTCGGCTGGATCTCCGTGGGATCGGCTGTCAAACGACGACGTCACTGAGCTCCTCGAGGGTCTTGAGGATGAAGACGCCTCAGGGCCCACCCGGTCGGCAACACCCACCCCGACGGCAACTCGCAGCGAGTCCCCGTAAGGGCTGAAGCCTGGCTCCTATGTAGTGGTTGATTCGGGCTGCATGAGGGATTCGATCAATTCTGCGACGTGCGCCGCCCGATCGTGGGCTCCGGACTGGATGAAGTTCGCCTTGGCGGCGTCGAGGTAGTTCATTGCCTCAATGTCGTCGCCGCGCCCGGCCAGCGCACGTCCGAGCAACAAATTTGCTTCACCGGCAGTCTGCGAAGCCAGGATGGTGCTGTCGGCACAGATCGGTTTGAGGCGCTTGACTGCTGCGTTGAGCTGGCCCGTAAGTACCAGCCAGTGAGCCCGGGTCAGGGACAGCTCCAGCTGGTCACGGTCGTTACCGCCCACAATTGAGCTGGCGGTCTCAGCGCGTTCGATGCACTCGAGAGTTTCAGCGTCAACAACGCCGGCGGCAAGCCGCTTCGCTGCTGAGGCGCGGTTAAACCGGGCCCACAAATCGAGGTCATTGTTGGGTGACAGATGAGCGGCTGCGAGCCGGTGATACTTTGCACCGTCCGCTACCTCCTGTCGGAGGAAAGCGACATTCCCGATCACCCAGTACGCTTTTCCGGAGATCTGGCTGGAGGTATCGGTAGTGATCAGTGCAGCCAGGACTAGGCACTCATTCCATGCTTCGCCTACCTGATCGCTTTCTGCCAGAGTCGCAATTAGGGCACGCAGAGCGTTTATCAAAAGTTCGCGAGGAGCGTTATCTCTTGCCGCCAGATCGACAGCGTTCCGGGCCGCGTCGACAGCGGATGGAAGCTGGCCGATGCCCTGAAGTCCGATGCCAAGCAATGTGAGAACCCGCGCTGCGAGAGCAGGGGACTGGTCTGTCAGCGGGTGTGCGCGAAGTAGTTCGGCAACTTTGACGGATTCCTCGACGGCGCCTTCCTCTCGAAAGCACTCGGCTTGGAAGAAGGCCATGTTCCACCATGCGACTTGGTTGTCGTCCTGGAGGGCCAGATCGACGGCTTGACCGGCGATAACGCGTGCTTTCTCGTAATCGCGTTGGCTCCACGCTTCTCTGGCCCGCAGCTCATACAGCAGCTGGTCGCCGGGCTGATTGGTCGCCATGGGTGGTAGCCCCTTCGTGCGGTTTTAGTGGACCTCTGGGTCGTGCATTGTGGTTCCCAATGAAAAAAGGAGTCCACGAGCTTAGTTTAGGGGATACCCGGCAGATACTCAGTCTAGAAGTTCATCTTTCAAAACGCTTGGTTTCCTGTACTTCGTTCGTATACTAATAAAACTGCGTGAGGTCCGGTGCCTCGCGCTTTCTCGCATAAGCAAAGGACTCTCGTATGAAAAGACTATTTGCCTCACTCCTGGTTGTAGCCGTGTTCACGATCGGCGGTGTCTCCACAGCGACTGCTGCCGATGCTGCTATCGGGTTCAAGAGCAGCATCACCAAAATCGGCGATTGGCCGAATATTGGAGACTGGCCTAACTAAGGTGCAGCCTCGTAGTCGCAGTTCGAACTGAGCTGCATTTGCCTGATGACCGTGAACTTGCCCACTGGGGACAGGTTCACGGTCATTTGCTTGTCCGGGGCAATTCACTCTGGAATTACTACCCGCTGAGCGCCTGATTCCTGCACAGGCGCTCAGGTCACGGTAACGTGGGATTCATGCGTATAGCCCGATTTGTCGTTGACAGTGACCCAGCATTCGGAGTGGTTGAGGGAGAGGAAGGCCAGGAAGAGATCGCAGTCATGGCTGGCGACCCCTTCTACTCAGGTGTACAACTCACCGGCGTCCGCCACCAGTTGGCCGATGTCCGTCTGCTCGCCCCGGTAATCCCGCGCAGCAAGATCGTGGGGATCGGCCGCAACTACGCGGAGCATGCCAAGGAACTCGGCAACGAGGTTCCGCCAGCACCACTGATGTTCTTCAAGCCCAACACCTCAGTCATCGGCCCCGGCGATCCAATTGCGCTGCCGGCCTTCTCCGACGAAATCTCCTTCGAATCCGAGCTTGCCGTCGTGATCGGGCGGATCTGCAAGGACGTGCCGCTGGATCGGGTGGACGAAGTGGTCTTCGGGTACACCTGCGCCAACGACCTCACCGCCAGAGACGCCCAGAAAACCGACAACCAGTGGGCGCGCGCCAAGGGTTTCGACACCTCCTGCCCCGTTGGGCCCTGGATCGAAACAGCACTGGACACCGAGAATCTGCGGGTCAGCGGCCGGCTCGACGGTGAACTCAAGCAGGACGGCTCAACCAGCCAGATGATCTGGGGGGTACGGGAACTGGTGTCTTACGTATCCCAGGCCTTCACGCTTCTGCCAGGTGACCTGATCCTGACCGGGACACCAGCCGGCGTCGGGCTCATTAGCGAAGGCCAGACCTACGAAGTCGAGATCGAGGGTATCGGGCGGTTGTCCAACCCGGCGCGTCGCTGACCATGAGGCGGGTGCCGCGGGGTCCGGTGGAAAAGGGGAGCCCGAGCGCCGAGCGCCGCCGGCTGGGGCGCTACCTTGCCATCGCGGCCTGTGCATTGCCGCTGGTGTTGGCCCGTGCGGCCTCCATCGGTGGTGCGCCCCAGATGTGGATCTCCGCTCTCGCAGCGCTGGGGTTCGGTGCAGCCGCCGTCCTGCCCATTCGCTATTTCCGGCCAAAGACACCGCTTCGGGTTCAGCTCGGAGTCGGCGCCCTTGTTGCGGTGCTCATCTTCGGCGCCTGGTGGTTCGTCGCGGGCTAGCTCTTCGCTCGGGGTCGGGCCCCTCGCCCCGTAGACTTGGACCCATCATGATTAATGCTGCTGAGATCCCCCTTGTCACCGATCAGACCCCTGTGCGTGTGCGGTTTTGCCCGTCACCCACTGGAACCCCGCACGTCGGACTGATCCGCACCGCCCTGTTCAACTGGGCGTACGCCCGTCACACCGGGGGCACGATGGTGTTCCGGATCGAGGACACTGACGCGGCCCGCGACAGCGAGGAAAGTTACACCCAGTTGCTGGATGCCCTGAAGTGGCTCGGCATTGACTGGGACGAGGGTGTCGAGGTGGGTGGACCCCACGCCCCTTACCGGCAGTCGCAGCGCAGCGATCTCTACCAGGACGTCATCGCCAAGCTGCGGGCAGCCGGCCACCTCTACGAGTCCTTTTCCACGCCCGAAGAGGTTGAGGAACGCCACCGGGCAGCGGGTCGGGACGTGAAGCTGGGCTACGACAACTACGACCGCACCCTCACCGAGGACCAGCAGGAGGCCTTCAGGAGTGAGGGCCGTGGTGCTGTGTTGCGGCTGCGGATGCCCGACGACGACATCACCTTCACCGACCTGGTGCGCGGTGAAATCACCTTCCGTGCCGGGAGCATCCCCGACTTCGCAGTGGTCCGCGCCAACGGTGCTCCCCTCTACACCCTGGTCAACCCGGTGGACGACGCATTGATGGGCATCACCCATGTGCTCAGGGGCGAGGATCTCCTCTCATCAACTCCTCGCCAGATTGCCCTGTATCGGGCGCTGATCGACATTGGCGTCGCCAGTTACATGCCGCTGTTTGGGCACCTGCCCTATGTCATGGGTCAGGGCAACAAGAAACTTTCCAAGCGCGATCCGGAATCAAACCTGTTCCTGCATCGTGAACGCGGCTTCATCCCCGAAGGCCTGCTCAATTACCTTTCACTCCTGGGCTGGAGCCTGTCGGCTGATGAGGACATCTTCACTGTTGACACCCTGGTGGAGAAGTTTGATGTCCACGACGTGCTGGCGAACCCAGCCCGTTTCGACCTCAAGAAAGCCGAGGCGATCAACGGCACCCACGTGCGCCTGCTCGAGGCCGAAGACTTCCGCCAGCGGATCATTCCCTACCTTCAGGGTGCGGGCTTCCTCGGCGAGACCCTGAGCGATCGCGAACGCCAGATCCTGATCGAGGCTGCTCCTCTGATCCAGGAGCGCATCACTCTCCTTGGCGAAGCCCCGGACATGCTGGGTTTCCTCTTCGCCGCCGACGCCGGCATCGAGATTGCCGACGACGCCCGCAAGGGTCTGCCAGCAAACCTCGGGGAAGTCCTCGACGCAGCGCAGGCCGCGCTGCAGCCGCTCGACGACTGGACCACCGAGACCATTCAGGATGCGCTCCGTCAGGCCCTGGTCGAAGAACTGGGCATGAAGCCACGCCTGGCCTTCGGCCCGGTCCGGACAGCCGTCTCCGGCAAGCGGATCTCGCCGCCGCTCTTTGAATCGATGGTCATTCTCGGCAAGGAATCCTCGCTGGCCCGGATCGCCGCCTTCCGAAGCGTGGCCGGCTGATCATGGAGCACCTCCCGGACATCGCCGGGGTGTTGTTCGATATCGACGACACCCTGGTGGATCTGGAAACCGCGATGGGAAGGACCCTCCACCATGTGGGGGCGGACACCCTCGCGCATCTCAGCGACGCGGACTGGACCGAGTACAAGCGGTTGTACGCCCACGACCCGCTGGGCTCCTATGACCGGTTCCTCGCGGGGGAGTTGACCTTCACCGAGCAGCGGCTGGATCGGGTCCGGCATGCGCAGGCTGCCTTCGTCGAGGAACCACTCGAGGGTGAGGCTGCCCGCCACTGGAACACCGCGTATGAGGCGACGCTGCCCCTGCACTTCGCACCGTACGACGACGTCGTCCCCCTCCTGGACGCGTTGGAGAGCCGACGCATCCCCTACGGGGCGGTCAGCAACAATGTGCACGATTACCAGCGCGCCAAGCTCAACCGGTCGGGGTTGTCCCGGTTCGAGGTCCTCGTCGGGATCGACACGGTTGGCGTGGCAAAACCGGATCCGGCGATCTACCTGGAAGGTGCACGGCAGCTGGGCACCCTGCCGGAGCGCACCCTCTATGTGGGAGACAACAGGGTGGTCGACGCCGAGGGCGCCGACGCTGCGGGGTTGATCGGGGTGTGGCTGGACCGGCGTGACGCCGGGACCGGGGACTTCACAGGTCGCCGGATCACCTCACTGGCGGGCGTTTTGCAGTTACTGCCGCACATCCGGTAAAGTGATCTCTCGGCGCAGAGCGGTTTCCGCGGCCCGGATGCTCCGTCAGGAGCGCTCCGGTATGTGCCATTGGGGTATGGTGTAATTGGCAACACACTGGTTTCTGGTACCAACATTCTAGGTTCGAGTCCTGGTACCCCAGCGTTAGATCCGGACAATTTGGCCGGATCTATCAGATGTGAAACAATCATCTAGCTCGTTTGGCGCAGGCCAGACAGCACACAGTACTGGCCCCATCGTATAGCGGCCTAGTACGCTGCCCTCTCACGGCGGTAACGCGGGTTCGAATCCCGCTGGGGTCACAGATACCCCCGGAATCCTATGGATTCCGGGGGTTTTTCTTTGCCCTACCGCAGGCACCCTGAGCCGTACGGCAGAATGGGGTGGTGACTGACACCCTTCCTGCCGCCGATGCCCAGCCGCTTCTGGCGACGCTACGCCAGACAGGGGAGGCGCTGCGTGGGTTGTCCTTTCCTCTGGCGGTGCATGGCGCGGACAGCGCCCAGCTCAACGCGTCGGCAACCGCGGCCCAGCTCGAGGACTATGTACTTCCGAGGTTACTCAGCCTTGACGCCCCGCTGCTGGCCGTCGTCGGCGGATCCACCGGAGCCGGAAAGTCCACCCTGGTCAACGCCATCGTGGGACATCCAGTCACCCGCTCCGGGGCCATCCGACCCACCACCCGGCAACCAGTCCTGCTGCATCACCCGGCCGATGGTCACTGGTTCTCGGACCAACGGGTCCTGCCCACACTGAGCCGGGTACGCGCCGTCGAACCCGGGACCGAACAGCCCGCCGATACCCTGGCCGCTGGTGCAGGGGCCTTACTGCTCCGGCCCGACCCGATGATTCCGTTGGGCCTCGCGCTGCTGGACGCCCCGGACCTCGACTCGATCGCCGACGAGAACCGGCGGCTTTCCGGCCAGCTCCTCGCAGCGGCTGATCTGTGGGTCTTCGTCACCACCGCGAACCGTTACGCCGATGCTGTGCCGTGGAAACTGCTGGCCGATGCTGCGGCACGCGACATCCTCCTCGCCGTAGTCCTGGACCGGGTCCCCGCCGGGGTGGAGGAGGAAGTCCGCAGCGACCTGCACACGTTGCTGGCGAACGCCGATCTCGGCCACGCGCCTATCTTCATCATCCCGGAGCTGCCGCTCGACCCGGCGGG
>NZ_ASZW01000090.1:0-2434 GCF_000468215.1 Arthrobacter sp. CAL618
GGGCCGGGTCCACGACGCAGCCGACGCTCAGGACGAGCAGCACACCGAATATCTCCGGCTGCGGGATGCGGCGACCCGCGCGTACGACGACGCACTCCAGGGGATCCTCGAATCCACCCAGGACGGGACACTGCTCCGCGGTGAGGTGTTGGCGCGCTGGCAGGACTTTGTCGGCACGGGGGAGTTCATGCGGGGCCTTGAATCGCGGGTCGGCCGGGTGCGCGACGCCATGGGCTCGTTCCTCACCGGTCGGCCCACGCGGGCGGTGACCGTGGAGACGGCCATCGAGACCGGGCTCCACGCTGTCATCGTGGAACAGGCGGCGCAGGCAGCACAGAAGACTGAACATTCCTGGCGGGACGGCGACGCCGGCCGGGAACTGCTCACCGGGCTACCGCCACGCGGCGACGACTTCCCGGCCACCGTGGCGCGGGAGATCCGCGCCTGGCAGAAGGACCTGCTGGACCTGGTCAGTTCCGAGGGCGCGAACAAGCGATTCACTGCCCGGATGCTGTCCTTCGGCGTGAACGGCGTAGCAGTCGCTCTCATGGTGGTGGTGTTCGCCTCCACCGCAGGGTTGAGCGGACTGGAGATCGGGGTGGCAGGTGGCTCCGCCGTCGTCGGGCAGAAACTCCTCGAAGCAGTCTTCGGCGAGGACGCTGTCCGACGGCTGGCGAAATCTGCCCGCGACAACCTGCAGCGCCGGTGTGAGTCGCTCCTTCTCACCGAGCAGCAGCGCTACCTCACACTGCTGGAGCCGGCAGCCCGGCAGCTCCCGGCCGACACCCTGCGGGCCTATGCCCGTGACCTTGACTCACGCGGTTCGGATAAGCCTGACCTGAACAGCGACGATGCCCCTGACCGTGGGAACGACGACGAAGGCCACGCGGATGAAGGACACGGCCAGTGAGCCGGCACAAGGGCAAGCTGGCCGAGTCAGCAGTCCAGAACCAGCTTGAAGCTCTGGATACCGCACGGGAGCTGGCCGCGGGGCGCCTCCCCGAGCAGGACCTGAAGGCCGCCTACGAGGTGCTGGACCGCGCCAGCACCCGCCGCTCCTTGTCCGCCGCCCACACCGTCGTCGGCATTTTTGGCCCCACCGGCAGTGGCAAGTCCTCACTGCTGAACGCGCTGACCGGGACCGAGGTCGCGCGGGTAGCCGCACGCAGACCCACCACCTCCGAACCCCTCGCCGTGCTCTGGAAATCCGAGGGCAGCGGCCCGCTCCTGGACTGGCTGCAGGTGGCCCAGCGGCACGAACTGCCCGATCACTCGCGGCTGGCCTTCGGAGGGCGAACCTCCGCCGACGACGGCGACGGGTTGATCCTGCTGGACCTCCCAGATTTCGACTCCACCGCTGCAAGCCACCGCGAGGTGGTGGAGCGTCTGGCCGGGCAGGTCGACGTCCTGCTCTGGGTGGTCGACCCACAGAAATACGCCGACGCCGCCCTGCACCACGGCTTCCTCCGACGCATGTCCACCCACGGCGCCGTCACCATGGTGGCGCTGAACCAGACCGATCGTCTGATCGGGGATGACGTGGACCAGGTGACGGCTTCGCTGCGCGGCATCCTGGCCGACGAGGGACTCCCCTCTGTGGCAGTGCACCCGGTCTCGGCTGCCACCGGCGCCGGACTGGACCAGCTCGTGACGGAGATTGGGCAGACGGTAAAACGTCGGCAGGCTGCCACTGCGCGGCTCACGGCGGATGTCACGGCGGCTGCCACGCAGCTGGCCGGGCACGCTGGACCGACCGACGCCGCCCTGCCGCCCAAAGCGGCACGGTCACGGCTGGTGGAGCGGCTGGCTGGAGCCGTCGGCACCGAGACGGTGGTTGATGCGGTCGTTGGTTCCTACCGGCGGGACGCCCACGCCGCGACGGGGTGGCCGGTCACCCGCTGGCTGGGCAAGCTTAGGCCCGACCCGCTGCGTCGCCTGAACCTGCGCCGGTCGGATGTCAACGCAGCAGTCAATCGCACCTCACTGCCCACCCCGGGACCGGCGCAACGTGCCGCCATGGACGGGGCACTGCGGGAGTACGCCGACGCTGCAGCCCAATCGGTCAGCGGACCCTGGCGCGAGCAGATCCGCGGTGCAGCCCAGGGGGCGAACGAATCACTCGCCGACGGACTGGACCAGGCCATCGCGCAAACCGACCTTCGCTGGGGCACACGGTCCTGGTGGTGGCCGGTGATCGGCCTGCTGCAATGGCTGCTGTTCGCTGCGGCTGTCGCCGGGCTGGGATGGCTTGGCGTGCTCGCCGCACTGGGCTTCCTGCAGCTCCCAGCAATCGAGACGCCGATGGTTGAGGGCTTCCCGCTGCCCACGCTGCTGGCGATCGGGGGAGCGGTACTGGGAATCGCGGTGTCGTTGCTCTCTGCTGTTGCAGCCAAGGTGTCGGCTGGTTCGCGGGGACGCCGCGCACGACGGCGGC
>NZ_ASZW01000090.1:2444-16855 GCF_000468215.1 Arthrobacter sp. CAL618
CGCGGTGGCCCAGGTCGCCGCGCGGGACGTGGTGGCTCCGGTCGAGGCCGAGATCACCAGGTACAACGGGTTCCGGAAGGCTGTCACAGCAGCTCGCGGCCGGGGCTAGGACTGGACCCGGCTAAACCTGACCGGGCTAAGCGTTGAAGGCCGCAAGTACCTTCTGCAGGGTCCTTAGATTCCGGGTGGTGGTCGAGTTCTTAAACCGCGGCTTGGCGGTCAGCTTGCTCAGTGGAGACTCAAGGGTTCCACCACGCGGCGCCCACCAGGCGGCGGCCTCGGGACCCAGCACTGTCAGGCCCGGCTCAAGTCCTGCGCTCGCTTCCACGAGATCGGCGAGCGCAGTCGGATCCGAGCACAGGGTGAGATAGATGTGGTTAGCGGGGTCGTCGGCGGGAAAAGGACAGGCCTCCACCAACTCGCGCAGCCTGCCGGCCTCGATGATCACCACCCATGCGTCATACCCGAAGGTAACGCGCAGCAGCCTCTCAACCGACTCCTTGAGCTCATCAGCTGCCAGATCGGTGGTACAGGTGACGTTGCCTGACGCCAGGAGTGTTGTCACCCTGCTGACGTTGAGTGTCTCGACGGCGGCGCGCAGGTCAGCCATTTTGAGGATAATTCCGCCGACGTTGACCCCACGGAGGAAGATTGCATATTCAGTCATAGCCACACCCTCAGTCATGCCACACCAACAGCCATAGCCACACCCTATCGAGGTGCGGGCTTCGAGGCGATCAGTCGGCGGTTTTGCCGACGGCGTGGGTGAGCTGCTGGGCAGCGTTGAGGACCACTTGAGCGTGGATGCGTCCGGGCTGACGGGTCAGCCGCTCCATTGGTCCCGAGATGGACACCGCCGCGATCACCCGTCCCGATGGTCCCCTGACCGGCGCCGAAACCGAGGCAACCCCCGCCTCCCGTTCGCCGAGGCTCTGGGCCCAGCCCCGACGTCGTACTCCGGCCAGTACCGTCGGGGTGAACCGGGCTTCCTGTAATCCTTTGAGGAGGCGGTCGTGGTCTTCCCAGGCCAGCAGGCATTGGGCCGCGGAGCCAGCTTTCATGGAGAGCTGGGTGCCCACCGGGATGGTGTCGCGGAGACCGATCGGGCGTTCTGCCGACGCCACGCAAACACGCCACTCGCCCTGCCGACGGAACAGCTGCGCGCTCTCACCGGTCGCGTCCCGCAGGTGCAGCAGGACGGGGGACGCCGATGCAATCAGCCGGTCCTCACCGGCAGCGGCAGCCAGTTCAACCAGGCGGCTGCCGAGCACAAAGCGGCCCTGAATGTCGCGGCTGACCAGCCGGTGATGAACCAGGGCCTGGGCCAGGCGATGCACAGTGGGACGGGCCAGCCCGGTTGCCGCCACGAGCTGCGCCAGGGTGGTGGGACCCGCTTCGAGGGCGTCGAGCACGGTCGCCGCTTTGTCTATCACACCTACACCGCTAATATTGTCCATAGGATGATATTGCCGTCTCAGCATTTGAGATGCAACTGTCTGGGCAACTGTCTGGGATGTAACTTTTTTGGGATGCATCCGTCCGAGACGTCAGTAGAAGAGCTCCGAAGGGAAACCGGTCATGGGCAACACGCTCGCAGAGAAGGTCTGGGACGCACACGTTGTGCGCAAGGGCGAGGTGCAGGGTGCCGAATCCCAGCCGGACCTGCTCTATATCGATCTCCACCTGGTCCATGAAGTCACCTCTCCGCAGGCCTTCGAGGGGCTGCGGTTGGCGGGNCGGGTCGCCCGCTGCGCCGGCCGGACCTCACCATTGCCACCGAGGATCACAACACCCCCACCTGGGACATCGACAAGCCGATCGCTGACCTCACCAGCCGTACCCAGATCGACACCCTCCGCGCGAACTGCAAAGAGTTTGGGGTGCGCCTGCATTCACTGGGCGACGCCGAACAGGGCATCGTCCACATCATCGGCCCGCAGCTGGGCCTCACCCAGCCGGGCCTGACGGTGGTCTGCGGCGATTCGCACACCTCCACCCACGGGGCGTTTGGTGCCCTGGCGCTCGGCATCGGCACCTCAGAGGTGGAGCACGTGATGGCCACCCAGACCCTGTCGCTCAAGCCGTTCAAGACCATGGCCATCACGGTCGAGGGCACCCTGAAGCCCGGTGTGACCTCCAAGGACATCATCCTTGCGGTCATCGCCAAGATCGGCACCGGCGGCGGGCAGGGCTATGTGCTCGAATACCGTGGCTCTGCCATCCGTGCGCTGTCCATGGAAGCGCGGATGACCATCTGCAACATGTCCATCGAGGCAGGCGCACGTGCCGGCATGGTCGCCCCGGACGACACCACCTTTGAGTACCTGAAAGACAAGCCCCACGCACCGCAGGGCGAGGACTGGGATGCCGCCGTCGAGAACTGGAGGACGCTGCGTACCGACGACGACGCCGTGTTCGATGCCGAAGTGTTCCTCGACGCCGATGAGCTGGAGCCCTTCGTCACCTGGGGTACCAACCCCGGCCAGGGCGTCTCACTGTCGCAGGCCGTGCCGTCCCCTGACGATTTCGCCGACGAGAACGACAAGGCGGCCTGCGAACGTGCCCTCGAGTACATGGCACTGGACGCCGGCACCCCCATGAAGGACATCAGGGTGGACACCGTGTTCCTTGGCTCCTGCACCAACAGCCGGATCGAGGACCTGCGGATTGCCGCCGACATCATCCGCGGCCGGGTCAAGGACCCGAACATCCGCATGATGGTGGTTCCCGGGTCGGCCCGGGTTCGCCTCGATGCCGAGGCCGAGGGCCTGGACCAGGTGTTCAAGGACTTCGGCGCGGAATGGCGTTTCGCTGGCTGCTCAATGTGTCTGGGCATGAACCCGGACCAGCTGGCGCCGGGGGAGCGGTGCGCATCGACGTCGAACCGCAACTTCGAGGGCCGGCAGGGCAAGGGTGGCCGCACCCACTTGGTGTCCCCGGTAGTCGCCGCCGCCACCGCGGTCCGCGGCACCCTCAGCTCGCCGTCCGATCTCGAGCCATTGCCGCCCGCCACAACAGGCCAGCACGACGACGTCGTTGCCTCAGCCGCGAACGCCGCCTAGGAGCTTCCCATGGAAAAGATCATCACCCACACCGGAATCGGCGTGCCGCTGCGCCAGAGCAATATCGACACCGACCAGATCATCCCGGCGGTGTACCTGAAGCGCATCACGAGGACCGGGTTCGAGGACGCCCTGTTCGCCGAGTGGCGGAAGGACCCGAACTTCATCCTCAACCAGGCTCCGTTCAGCGCCGGTTCGGTCCTTGTCGCGGGGCCGGATTTCGGTACCGGCTCCTCTCGTGAACACGCGGTCTGGGCGCTGAAGGACTACGGGTTCAAGGCCGTGCTGGCGTCCCGGTTCGCCGACATTTTCCGCGGCAACTCTGGCAAACAGGGTCTGGTCGCGGCGCAGCTGGCCCAGGATGACATTGAGTTGATCTGGAAGGTCCTCGAGAATCATCCCGGCACCGAGGTCACCGTCAACCTGGAGGAACGCACCGTCAGCTGCGGCAGCGTGACGGCTCCGTTCCAGATCGATGATTACACCCGCTGGCGGTTGCTGGAGGGCCTCGACGACATCGGTCTGACGTTGACCCACGAGGAAACCATCACCAAATATGAGGCCTCCCGCCCGGCGTGGAAGCCCAAGACCCTCCCCGTGCGCACCTGAGCCACGCCCGACGGTGAGCAAGGTCATCGGCGGCGGTGCTTTCCTGCGGAACGGCGGGGAATGAATGGGGCAGATCGATAGTTTTCGACAGTAGCCCCGGGGAGTCTATTTCAGTCTTCCTAGACATGCTCCTATGCTTAGCGGGAGGCAATTGCTGCTTTGGGGGCAATCTCTGTTGTGTGCAAATCGAAGAAAATAGGTGTTCATGGGAAGCGTGCTGACCATTCGTGGTGGAGTCCCTCTGACCGGCAAGGTCTCCGTTCGTGGAGCCAAAAACCTGGTGCCCAAAGCGATGGTGGCGACCCTGCTGGGTAATGCTCCCTCGGTCCTGCGGAATGTCCCTGAGATCAAGGACGTCGAGGTTGTCACCAGCCTTTTGAAGCTCCACGGCGTTGAGGTCACCAAGGACCCCGTCACCGGTGACCTGAGCATGGACCCCAAGGGCGCGAAGATGGCCCAGTCCAAGGACATCGACGCCCACGCCGGCGACTCACGCATCCCCATCCTCTTCTGCGGCCCCCTGATGCACAGCATCGGGGAAGCCTTCATCCCCGACCTGGGCGGCTGCAAAATCGGCGACCGCCCGATCGACTACCACATGCAGGTGCTGCGCAACTTCGGCGCCGTCGTGGACAAGCGTCCCGGTGGCATCTCCATTTCGGCGCCCAAGGGTCTGCACGGCGCGAAGCTCGAACTGCCGTACCCGAGCGTCGGTGCCACCGAGCAGGTACTGCTGACCGCTACCCGGGCCGAGGGCATCACCGAACTCAAGGGTGCCGCCGTCGAACCCGAAATCATGGACCTGATCGCTGTCCTCCAGAAAATGGGCGCGATCATCACGGTGCAGACTGACCGCACCATTCGCATCGAGGGCGTCAGCGAGCTGAGTGGCTTCAACCACAAGGCCATTTCCGACCGCAACGAAACCGCATCCTGGGCATCAGCAGCGCTGGTCACCCAGGGTGACATCTATGTTGAGGGTGCGCGTCAGCTCGATCTGACCGCCTTTCTGAATACCTACCGAAAGATCGGTGGAGCGTTCGACGTCGACGACGACGGCATCCGTTTTTACCATCCCGGCGGAAAGCTGTCCCCGCTGGTCCTGGAAACCGATGTGCACCCCGGGTTCATGACCGACTGGCAGCAGCCGCTCGTCGTCGCCCTCACCCAGGCGGAGGGCGTGTCGATTGTTCACGAGACCGTCTACGAGAACCGTTTCGGCTTCACCGATGCGCTGATCCGGATGGGTGCCAACATCCAGGTACACCGCGAATGCCTGGGTAGCGTCCCGTGCCGGTTTGGGCAGCGGAACTTCCTCCACTCGGCGGTCATTTCCGGTCCGGCGCAGTTGCATGGCGCGGACATTGATATCCCCGACCTGCGCGGGGGCTTCAGCCACCTCATCGCCGCCCTCGCGGCGAAGGGCACGTCACGGGTGACCGGCATCGAGCTGATCAACCGCGGCTACGAACGTTTTCAGGACAAGCTTGAAGGCCTGGGAGCCGATTTCGATATCTCCTCAGATACTGCTGAATCAGATACTGCTGAATCGGAAGCTGCTGCGACCGACGCTCCTGTGACCGACGCCGCTGTGACCGACGCTGCTGTGGCATCGGTGGAGGGCGGCCGCTAGGCTCGCGGCACTCGTTTATGACTGAATCCAGAAGGTCCCGCGCCACGTTCGCCGTGCTCTCCGTCACCGTGCGTCCCATCATGAACACGTTGATGTCGAAGGAGTGGTCGGGTGCGGAGAAACTGCCGCGGGACACCGGGTTCATTGTGTGCCCCAACCACATCACCGAGATTGACCCGGTGGTGATCGGACATTTTCTGTTCAATCAGAAGGTGACACCGCATTTCCTTGCCAAGGCGTCGCTGTTCAAGGTGCCGGTCATGGGCTGGATCCTCCGTGCTACCGGGCAGGTGCCGGTGGATCGGACCACTGCCGGCGCCAACAGATCGCTTGAGGCCGCGCGTGAAGCAATCAGCTCCGGCGGTGGCATTGTGGTGTACCCGGAGGGCACCCTGACGCGGGATCCCGACATGTGGCCCATGAAGGGCCGGACCGGCGCCGCGCGGCTCGCATTGCAGACCGGCGCTCCGATTGTCCCGCTTGCCCACTGGGGAGCCCACGAGGTGTTTCCCCGGTACGCCAAACGCTTCTACCTCTTTCCCCGGAAGACCTCCCGGGTGGTGGTCGGGGACCCGGTCGACTTCTCCGACCTGATGGGCAAGCCCATCACCAAGACGGTGCTCGACACTGGAACCGAGCGGATTCTCGACGCGCTGACCGCGTTGGTCGCCGAATTGCGTCAGGAAGCACCGCCCACCGAACGCTGGAACCCGGCGGACAAACACCAGAAAAGCACCGGCAGGAATTTCGAGAGCAAGCCTGAGGAGAACTCGTGACCCGGACACCGCCAGCCGTCGTCGCCGTCCTGGGCGCCGGCAGTTGGGGGACCACCTTCGCGAAGATCCTGGCCGACGCCGGTGCCCCACACGGTACGCAGGTGCGCCTGTGGGCCCGCCGCGAGGACGTGGCCGAGGAGATCAACACCACCCGGCGCAACAGCAGGTATCTCGCCGACACGGTGCTGCCCGAGAACATCACCTGTTCCACCGACATTGCCGAGGTGCTCGACGGCGCTGAACTGGTCGCCGTCGCCGTTCCCGCCCAGTCGCTGAGGCCCCAGCTCCAGGCGTGGAAACACCTCCTGCGCGACGACGCGGTGGTGGTCTCGCTGATGAAGGGACTCGAGGTGGGCTCCGATGCCCGCATGAGCCAGGTCATTGCTGCCGAACTGGATATGCCAGCTGAGCGCATTGCCGTCGTTTCGGGGCCTAACCTGGCGCTGGAAATCGCGCGTCAGGAACCCACCGCATCGGTGGTGGCTTGTCCGGATGAGCAAGTGGCCGCGTGGATTGCCGCTGCCTGCACCGCCAGATACTTCAGGCCCTACACCAACCCCGATGTGGTTGGCGTGGAGATCGGCGGGATCGTCAAGAACGTGATTGCCCTCGCCGTCGGAATCTGCGAAGGCAAGCAGATGGGCGATAACACCAAGGCTTCAGTGATTACCCGTGGACTCGCGGAAACCACCAGGCTCGCTGTGGCTCTTGGTGGGGAAGCTGAGACGATGGCCGGCCTCGCCGGGATGGGCGACCTGATCGCCACCTGCTCCTCGCCGTTGTCCCGTAACCACACTGCCGGCCGGTTGCTGGGCCACGGACTGACCCTCGATGAGGTCACCGGGAAGATGAACCAGACGGCCGAGGGGATCAAATCGGCTCAGGCCGTCCTTGATCTTGCAGGCCAACTGGGAGTCGATATGCCCATCACCGAGAACGTGGTGGCGGTACTTCAGGGCACCGTCTCCGTCCATGACCTGGGGGCGCGTCTACTGTCCCGCGAACTGAAATCCGAAGGCTGACTGTGACTGTTGTTCCCCCTGAAACCGCCCGTCTTGATCCGACGCGACGGCCGCGGGTGCTCGTCCTCTTCGGTGGACGATCCAGTGAACACGCGGTCAGCTGCATCACCGCGGCCGGCGTGCTCGACGCGATCGACCGGGACAAGTACGAGATCATTCCGGTAGGGATCGCCAAGAACGGCCAGTGGGTTCAGGTGTCGGGTGACCCGTCCCAGTGGTCCCTTCGTTCGGCAACGCTTCCCGAGGTCCCCACCTCTGACGAGTCCCTGGTCCTGGCAGCGTCAGGGGCTGGCCAGAACCTTGCATCCACTGAGCTGATGGTGACCGCCGCCGAACAGATGCCGCGCAGCCTCGGCGGGATCGACGTCGTCGTGCCCCTGCTGCACGGCCCATTCGGTGAGGACGGCACGCTGCAGGGCCTGCTCGAAATGGCCGACATCCGCTATGTGGGCGCCGGGGTGCTGGCCTCTGCTGTGGGCATGGACAAGCACTACATGAAGGTGGTCTTCGCCGCCGCCGGCCTGACGGTGGGACCCTATGAGGTCATCACCGACCGCCAGTGGGCCAACGACCGTGACGGGTGCCTCGGGCGAGCGGCGGCCCTGGGGTTTCCCTCCTTCGTCAAGCCTGCCCGCGCCGGATCCTCGATGGGGATCACGCGGGTCGCTTCGGAATCTGATCTTGCCGCCGCCATCGAGGCTGCCCGGGAGTTCGATCCCAAGGTGCTCGTGGAGGCCGGCATCATCGGTCGGGAAATCGAGGTTGCTGTGCTGCAGGGTCGCGGCACCAACGAACCACGGACGTCGCTGCCCGGGGAAATCGCTGTCCAGCCGGGGGAGCACGACTGGTACGACTTCGAAGCCAAATACGTCGACGGCGCCGCCGCCGAACTGAGCTGCCCGGCCGACCTGCCGCCAGCCGCCAGCGAGCAGGTCCGGGCGCTTGCCGCCGCAGCGTTCGACGCCGTCGGTGCAGAGGGTTTGTCCCGAGTCGACTTCTTCTACACCCCGTCCGGCGCTCTGATCATCAACGAGATCAACACCATGCCGGGCTTCACGCCGATCAGCATGTATCCGCAGATGTGGGCCAAGTCCGGTCTCACCTATACGGAGCTGATCGACGAGCTGATCGAGTTGGCCCTGAGTCGCAAGACGGGCCTCCGTTAGGTCAGTGCAGCTCGCGCCGCCGTCGGTATGGTGAGCAACCCGGACAGGTCAGGTCAACCTAGACATCGGTGAGGGAATCTGGGCCTCCGATGTCCAGGTTTCCTCACCAAGGCCGAGGTGGGACCCAGGAACAGACCAGACCAGAACCTAGGCGGTGACGAGTACTGCGCCGGCGAGGGTGATGCCGCCAAGGAACACGGTCGAGATGCCGCCCAGCGCAAGGTTTTTCCCGCCGGTGCGTGCCAGGTGTGGGATGTCGATCCCGGTGCCGAGGCCAAACATCGCGGCGGCCAGCAGCAGGGTGGCCGTCAGGGAGGCGGCGTCCAGAACGGGCTCGGGGACCACCCCGGTGGAGCGCAGGAGCACCAGGGCCAGGAATCCGACCACGAACAACGGCACGATCGGTGCCACCCGCCCCGGAACTGACGGCTGGGCGCCCTCGGCCCGCCGGATACCGATGGAGACAAACGCAGCGACGGGAGCCAGCAGCACCACCCGGCCAAGTTTCACCACGGTCGCGACGGCGAGCGCCACAGCCCCCGCAGTGCTGGCGGTCGCCACCACCTGGGCCACCTCGTGGACGGCGAGCCCGGACCAGATACCAAACGTTTCAGGGGAGAGCCCCAGCAGGTTGCTGATGAGTGGCAGCCCCAGGATCACGGCCGACCCATACAGGGTGACCATGGCGATGGCGCTGGCCACTTCGTCGTCGTCGGCGTTCACAATGCTCTGCATGCCAGCGATCGCAGACGCGCCACAAATGGAGAACCCGGCCGCCATCAGGGTCGACGCGGCCCGGCTGAGTCCCAGCCGTTCACCGATGTACCGCGTGAACAGGAAGCTGATAAACACCGACGCAATGATCAGGGCGAGAACGGGGAACCCGAGGCTCAGGATCTCGGGAAGGGAGAGTTGCAGACCCAGAACGACGACGCCGAGCCGCAGAAACCGTTTGGTGGCCCGTTGAATGCCGGGCCGGATCCGCGGATGGAACAGCCCGGTGTTGCGGACCAGCAGGCCAAGGGCGAGGGCAACCACCAGGGCGCCGATGAAGCCCTGGAGGCTGGCAATGAAGAGGGAGAGGGCGACGGCGGCGGCCATGACCAATACTCCGGGGAGCAGGTTGATGACTGCCGCGGTGGCGGCCGAGCGCTGTGTGGTCACTGGTTCACTTTCAGGGCGCTCGGGTGAAAGGGCTGACAGGAAGAGCAAGGCCCATCCCGGCCGAAGCCGGGATGGGCAATCGCTACTTACAGCAGGTCGTACTCTTCAAGGAAGGCTGTGGCGACAGTCGCGCTGGACTCCTTGTCGACCTGAACCCGTGCGAGGTACTCGGTAAGGTTCTCGGTGGTGAGGGCAGCCGACACCGCATTGAGCGATTCAGTTACCGCATCGGTTACCTTGGCCTCGCGCACGATCGGCACGATGTTCTCCGACAGGAACAGGTTCTGGGTGTCCTCGAGGACCACCAGAGACTCGGTTTCAATCGTCGAGTCGGTGCTGAAGATGTTGGCTACATCAACTTCGCCGCTCAGCAGCGCTTCGCGGGTCAGCGGTCCACCGGCGTCCAGGGGACGGAACTCGGAGAACACGATGCCGTAGACCTCTTCAAGGCCGATCAGCCCCTGGTAGCGCTCGACAAATTCAGGACCGGCCGCGAGCGTCAGCTCACCAGCAATGTCGGTCAGGTCGTCCATCGTTTCCAGGCCGAACTCCTCGGCGGTCTCCGGGAGAACCGCAAGGGTGTCCTTGTCCTCAGCCTCGGACTGTTCCAGTGCGATGATGCCCTCGGGCAGCACCTCAACCATGGCGTCGTACACTTCTTCGGGGCCGGTCACGCCCTCGGGGGCGCCACCCTCCACGAGGGATGAGTACAGTGCGCCGTTGTACTCGGGGAGCAGGTCGATTGACCCGTCCTCGAGCGCCGCCAGGTACAGGTCGCGTGCGCCGATGTTGAAGCTACGCTCCACCTCGATGCCTTCGGCTTCCAGTACCTGCGCGTACATCTCGGCGAGGAGTTCGCTTTCGGGGAAGTTTGCTGAGCCAATTGCGATGGTCTCTGCGTCAACTGACTCTCCGCCGGCGTCGGACTCAAGCGGATCGCCGCCACAAGCGGACAGAGCGAGGGCCGCTGCTCCGAAGAGCGCAACGCTACTCATCAGTTTGGTTGAGCGTTTCTTAATCATGGGTCGTGCCTTTCGGTCAGGTTTTACAAGCTTATCCCGCAGGCGCTGGTGACGTCTCCGCGGGGGTGGTCACGGGTTTGTTGGAGGATCGGGTCAGTGCGCGCCCGGATACGCCGGGGGACACCATCAGCCGCTGCAGACCGGAAGCGATCAGGTCCAGGATGATGGCCAACAGGGCGACGACGACGGCGCCGGCAATCACCCGGTCGTACTGATTCAGTGCCAGACCGTCAACCAGCAGCCTGCCCAGTCCGCCGAGGCCAACATAGGAGGCGACGGTGGCGGTCGAGACTACCTGCAGGGTGGCGCTGCGCAGACCGCTGAGGATCAGCGGCAACGCCATCGGAATTTCGACACGGAACAGGATCTGGATGGGCCGCATGCCCATCCCCTTCGCGGCGTCCACCGACGCGGGGTTGATCGCCCGGAGCCCCGCGTAGGTTGATGTGAGGATGGGCGGAATGGCGAGGATCACCAGGGCAATCACCACCGGCAACAGCCCGAAACCGATCACCGTCACCAGCAGGATGATCAGGCCCAGGGTCGGCAGTGACCGGCCGGCGTTCCCCGCGTTGATCGCCACAAACGAGAACCTGCCGGTGTGGCCGATGTACAGCCCCACCGGGATGGCGATCAGTGCGGCAATGACGAGCGTCAGAACCGTGTAATAGAGGTGCTCGACGACGAGCGACGGGATGTTCCCGTTCATGGCTAGATCCCAGTGCTCGGGATCCAGCAGATATTCGAGGTAGTCCATCAGGCTCGTCCTCCCGCACGCACCCAGGGCGTGAATCGTCGTTGAACCAGCACAATGATGATGTCGCAGGTGGCCGCCAGCAGCACCGACAGGATGATTCCCACCCAGATCGGTGCCAGGTAATCGAGCTGCAGCCCGCGGAGGAACAGGGCACCCAGCCCGCCGACGCCGATGAGCGCACCAACGCTGACGATGCTCACGTTCGCAACCGTCGCAACCCGGAGTCCGGCCAGCATGACCGGCAGGGCGATCGGCAGTTCCACCCGCAGGAGGCGCTTGACCCGGCGGTAACCCATGGCGGTGGCGGCCTGGGTGATGGCCGGATCAACCGAGTTCAGGCCGTCGGCCACCACCCTGACCATGAGCGCAACACTGTAGACGGTGAGCGCGATGATGATGTTCAGGGGGGACAGGACGCCGGTACCGATAATCGGTGGCAACAGGAGAAACAGGGCCAGCGAAGGGATTGCGTAGAGAATGCTGCTGATGTTGACCAGCGGGTAGTAGAGCCTCTTGTAGCGGACCGCCAGATACCCCAGCGGCAGCGAGATGATGACCGCCAGGATGACGGGGATCAACGCCAGATACAGGTGCTCCTGGAAGGCGGTCCAGATGATCTCCCGGTTGCCGGAAATGTAGTCGATCATGCGGTGGTCCCCGCGCGCAGCCGACGTCGTTCATCCAGTTGGCGGACCAGGCTCGGGTGCCGGATGACGCCGTCGGCCACGCCCGATGCGTTGACCCGGACCGCGATGCCGACGGGAGAGCTGATCGCCAGGTCGGTCACCACCCGCAGGGAATCCTCGGCGGTGAAGGTGCCAGCGACCGAGAGGGGCGAGTTTTCGTCGGCGATTCCCGGGCCGGCCCAGCCGCGGGGGCGCCCGGCGTCGTCGAGGACCAGCACTTCATTGCCCACCCGTACCGAATCCACGGGGTCCAGCTCGAGCACCTCGGAGGAGTCGAAGGACAGGCTGCGGAAGCCGCGGTCCCGGCCCACGAAATCGGCCACGAAGTCGTTGGCTGGGTTTTCCAGCAGCTCCTGCGGGGCGGCGTACTGGGCAAGATGCCCGCCTTCCCTGAAGACGGCGACCATGTCACCGAGCTTGATGGCCTCGTCGATGTCGTGCGTCACGAACGCAATCGTTTTGCCCAGCTCGCCCTGCAGCCGCAGGAATTCGGTCTGCAGGCCGGCACGGACAATGGGGTCGACGGCGCTGAAGGGTTCGTCCATCAGCATCACGGGGGGATCGGCGGCCAGGGCGCGAGCAACTCCCACGCGCTGTTCCTGACCGCCCGAGAGCTGTACCGGGAATTTGTTGGCCATGCTCTCGGTGAGCCCCACCCGAAGCAGCAGCTCCATGGCAGTGGCCCGCGACTTTTTCTTGTCGGTGCCGATCAGATTGGGCACTGTCATGACATTTTCAATCACTGTGCGGTGCGGGAAGAGACCCGCATGCTGGATGACGTACCCGATGGATCGGCGCAGCAGGGCCGCGTCCTGCTGTGTGACGTCCTGACCATCGATCAGGATGCGGCCGCCGGTCGGCTCGATCATGCGGTTGATCATGCGCAGTGAGGTGGTTTTGCCACAGCCGGAGGGGCCAACGAAGACGGTGATCTTGCCGGTGGGCAATTCAAAGTTCAGGTTGTCGACGGCGAGGGTGCCATCCGGAAAAGTCTTGCTTACCTTGTCGAACGTAATCACGGTGGCTCTCCAGTTTCCTTGGCACCAGCCTCAATAGCAGGCAGTGAATAAGTTGATTCATAGTTTCAGCGAATGAATAGACAGTCACCCCGATATGTGAGAAGACTTACATATCGATAGCTAAAGGACGACGGTTCACCCATGACTTCCGAGGACAACATCGACCGGGTGGTGCTGGACGGCGCCTCGCTGACACTTGACGATCTTATTACTATTTCAACTGGTTCCTCCCGGGTAAAGGTTCCCGACGGCATTATCGACGGCCTGCAGCGGTCCCAGGAACAATTGGTTCAGGCCCGCGAATCGGGGCGTGTATATGGCGCCAATACCGGCGTCGGCGCAAATCGCGCCCTGAATGTGGAGCCGGGCCGGTCGCCGTCTGAGCGGCGGGCAGATCATGCGCGGCGCCTGTTGCTGAGCCACTGTGCGGGGGCTGGTCGGGTCGATGCGGAGACCACGGTTCGTGCCGCCATGGCCGTCCGGCTCAACCAGTTCCTCGCCGGCGGGTCCGGTATCAGTCCCGGTGTTGTGAAGGGGTTGCTGGAAGCCCTCGACAATGGATCGGTCGCCACCATTCACAGTCTGGGCGGCCTCGGCACCGGGGATCTGGCGGCCATGGCTGAGCTGGCACTGACCCTGAGTGGGGACCGGCCGTGGCGGCTGGGGGGAATCGCCCCGGTGCAGTTCGAGGACACCGACTCGCTGCCATTCATGAGCTCCAGCGCACTGACCCTCGCCACAGCGACGCAGGGTGCCGTTGCCATGGAGCAGCTGATGAAGAGTGCGCTGGTGGTGGCGTCGCTGACCATGCTGGCGCTGGAGGGCTCAGACGAACCGTATGCCGAGGCGGTTCACCGGGCGAGGGTGCACCCGCATCAGGTGGCGGTGGCGGCGGCGATGCGGCGCCTGACCGGGCCCGATACGCCGGCCGCGCCGGCCAGGCTGCAGGATCCTTTCGCCCTCAGAGCGTTGCCCCAGGTGCACGCCCCGGCGCTCGATGCCCTCCAGCGGTTGCGCTCCATCCTGGAAACCGAGCTGAACGGTGCGGCGGAGAACCCGCTGATGACCACCGACGGCCTGTTCCATCACGGCCAATTCCATCTGGCCATGCTGGCGGCGGCGCTGGACAGCACCCGAACGGCTGTCTACCCGGTGATTTCACTGTCCGCGGCCAGGCTGTCCCATCTGTTCCGACCGGAGCTGAGCAGTCTCCCGTCTTTCCTCTCGACGGGTCCCCGGGGAAGTTCTGGCCTCATGATTGCCGAGTACGTCGCCCAGGATGTGCTGTCGATCCTGCGTACCGCGGCGACGCCGGTGAACGGGCCGGGGATCAACGTCTCGCTGGGCCTTGAGGAGCACGCCGGTTTCGCCACGCAGGGCGCTCGCCTGCTGCGCCAGTTCGCTGCGGAGGCTCCCGTCGTCGTCGCGCTCGAAGCAGTTGCTGCGGTCAGGGCGCTGCGGATGGCACCCCAGCGGCTCGGGACCGCTCCGGCGC
>NZ_ASZW01000091.1:0-245 GCF_000468215.1 Arthrobacter sp. CAL618
GAGCCAGGAGGACCGGCCGCTGGGGGAGGACCTGGCCGCAGCGCAGGCGCTACTGCCGGGCCTCGCCGGGTTCTAGGGCAGGAAGCGATCGAACCCTAGCGCTCCAGTTCGTCGGTGACTGACTGGAGCTGCTTGTACTTCTCAATGACGCTTTCGTCGTCCATGGGCCGCAGCTCATCGGCGTAGCTCACCGACATGCGGCGGATCACCCCGTTGCGGCCGATCGCGTACTGCCCCATCCGCCA
>NZ_ASZW01000091.1:252-9295 GCF_000468215.1 Arthrobacter sp. CAL618
CGGGGAGTAGGCGTGGATGGAGACGGACCCGTCCACGGACCCGCCCATCCGGTGCACGTGGTCAGGCCCGAAGGAGAAGGACCTGCCGGCCTCCACCACGCGCCGGACGGGTTCGCCATTCATCCGCGGGTTGGCTTCAGTGACGGCTCCCTGGGTGACGACGACGGCGCCGGAGGAGATGTCGTGATCGTGCCAGCCGGTGTCGTCCTGGGTATTCCAGCACAGCAGCCAGACGTCGATGTTGGAGTCCCGGTACACGGAGGCATAGTGGCGTTCGCCGCCCTCGTGGTTGATGTGGTGTTCCCACAGCTCGGGGCGGGCAGCGAGGGTGGTGACCCAGTCCTGCAGTTCCTTCTGGCTGAGGGTGCGCCCGGGCAGGGCAGGAACGTCTGATTCAGTGAGGGCGAGGCCCTGGGGAGGTGCAGTGGTCATCGTGGAGTTCCTTTCAGGAGATGCTGAGGGTTGGCGGAAAAAAGCGCGTGGGTGAAGGCATGCCCGAGGCCCGGGTCGCGTGGCTCGGCGTAGGGCCGGTCGGAGCCGTGAATGATCGGGTCGACGCCGACCACCCGGATGGTCGCATCAATCGCCCGGGTGTCGTAGGAGGAAGTTTCGTAATAGACCAGCGGGTCGACGGCGCCAAACGTGCCGCCGCGCGCAGCGAGACGTTCGTGGTGCAGTGGCGCGAGCCCGGCCAGGGCCACGAAGGCGACCCGGAGTGTGGGGTGCTGGGCGCGGCCCACCGCGTGCCAGGCCAGCCAGGAGGCGTGCAACTGGGCAACATACGGCACCAGGGCTGGCCACCAGGACGGGGTTCCGGCGGTGACCGGGGCCGGCCCGGGATGGATCAGGAGCGGCTTGTCGGCCGCCTGCACCACGTCGAGGACCGGCCGCATCCGGCGGATTGCGTCAGGGTCGGCCAGCGCGGTGGCGGGCAGCTGCAGCCCCACCACCCGGTCATGATCCAGAATCTGGGCCAGGCCGTCGAGGTCGAACTCGCTCACCGGCGTCGCAGCCCAGACCAGGAACGGGTCGCCCAATTCGAGTGCCGACCTGTGCCAGATATCGATCAGCTCACGTGCTTCGTCGAAGGGTAGGTGCTCGATGCCCAGGGGGCTTGAGAGCGACAGCAGCACCTGGTCCTTCCCCTCGCGGGTTTCGCGGGTCCGGCGGACGTCGGTGTCATGGGCGAGGGGGTCGACGGCGTAGGGTGCCTCGCCGTCGATGAGCAGCTCCCAGCCGTTCAGTCGGGGGGTCTGGGTGCGGTTGCGGAGTGCATCGACGAACGCAGTCGGCCACAGGTGCTGGTGGCAATCGGTGCGCATGATGCCCTTTCGCGGAATGATCGAATGAGGTGTGAATTGCTCAGCACACTGAGGAAGTGAACCGGTTCACATCATTTATTGAACCGGTTCACACGAGCCTTTGTCAACCGAACCCCGGGGAGAACGCCCGGGGCACCGCGGGCCGGGTCGCACGTATGCTGGTCTGATGACCGGGGCCCAACGCAAAACACTCCAGGACATCGCCGACGCCGCCGGATTGTCGAAGGCCGCGACGTCCTATGCGCTGCGTGGCTTGCGGGGCTCGGAGGCCACGCAGGCGCGGGTGCGTGCCATTGCCGAGGAGTTCGGCTATTCGGCCGATCCCATTGCCCGGGCTCTCGCGAGCGGGCGCAGCGGCAACGTCGCCATCGTCGGATCACTCCGCGACCTGTGGCGTCAGGGGCTGGCCGTGATGCTGTCCGAGGCCCTCAGGGCGCAGGAGCTGTCGTCAATCATTGCCGACGTCGACGGCTCGCCCCAGCGCGAAGAGGAAGTGCTCCGCTCCCTGGCGGCGCAGCGCGTCGACGGGGTGATCGCGCTGCCGGTGGATCCGTCGGCGAGCTACTGGGCCGATGTCCCCAGCCAAACCCGCATCGTATCGATCGGGGACGCGCTCACGGCCCGCCCTGAATCGGAAAGTGTCCTCTTCGACAACGAATACGGCGTGGGCACCGCGCTGCAGCACCTCGCCGATCTGGGCCACCGCACCGTCGGGTTGCTGGCGCCCACGCTGCCCACCACCCCGGGGCGGCCGGCTGAACTGCTGGCCCAGAGCCTGGGGGATTCGATGGGGTTGAGGGTCACCGTGTCGTCGTCGCCGTCGTCAGTGCACGGGGCTGCTCACGCCGCGTCCCAGCTGCTGGCCGGCCGCGAGCGGCCCACCGCGCTGTTCTGCCTGGGCGATTCGATTGCGTTCGGTGCCTACCGCGCAGCGCGGGACCTGGGCCTTCAGGTCCCGGTGGACCTGTCGATCCTGGGCTTCGACGACAGCGAGCTTGCCTCACTGGTCAGCCCCGAGCTGACTACCTTCGGCTGGGATGAACAGGCAATCGTTGACGCGGCCGTCAGCGCCCTCACCATGCCCGGGGGCACCGGGACCGCCAGTGGCCGGGTGAGGTTCCGCCCCATCTTTATTGAGCGGGAATCGACAGCTCCTCCGTCGACACCCAGCGGCCCCAGCCACTAGCCAGCAGCTCGTTGAGCAGGGAAATATCCTTGCCGAACGCGCGGTCGTCGGTGCCTGCGGGCAGCAGGTCCGACGCGTCGTCCACCAGCGTCCCGAGCCGTCGGTCTACGTGTTCCAGCGGGTCCTGGGCCAGCCTGACGCCCTGGATCACCGTGAGCAGTTCGCACGCGAGGATGTCGCGCAGGCCCACCGCCGCGTGATCGCACGCCTCGGCGGCCTCCGCGGAGAAGCTCTGCACATCCTCCTGTCCGAAGGACGTTTCGATTGCTCCGACGCTGGAGGCCCTTGCCGCAGCCACCAGTTCATGCACGACGCCGACAGTCCGCTTGTGTACGGCGACCATCCCCGCGTACAGGCCGGGCTGCCCGGAGAGCTGCCGGGGGAGCCCGGTGAACCGTTCGTCCAACAACCGGTGGACCCGGGCCGCCGACGTTTCCGCAACGTGGATGAGGGACAGCCGCAGCCCGTCGAGGGAGGCAGACAGATCGAACCCGTCGAACCCCGCGGTGCCGATGAACCGCCCATCCAGGTACGCCGGTGAGTCGGTGACGCCGTTCAGGGCGCGCCCGACGGCGGCCTCCACCGCCGCGATGGAGCGCAGCAACTGGGCGACGGCCGGGCCCAGTACCCGGAAGGAGAGGGGCGACTGGAGAGTGCGGGGCGCGGAGTCCTCCCCGGCGAGCCGGCGGATCGCACCGAGCACCGTACCAAGCTCCGCGTCGGCACGGGCCAGCGCGGGATCAAATGGGTCCCGGCTCGCTCCCACCAGGCAGACCTCGGCGGATAGGAGGGCAATGGCCTGGGAGGCGAGCAGCCGGGCATCATTAGCCAGCAGGATGGCAAGCGCTGTGGTGACCGGCACCCCCTCGATGAGGGCCACACCCTCCTTGGTGCCAAATGAATACGGTGCCATCTCCGCCGCCTCAAACACGCCAGCAGCGTCGACGGCACCATCGCCGGCGTCAGCCAGGAAGGCGCCGGACCCGGTGAGGGCTCCACCAAGGTGGGCAAGGGGGATGATCTCGCCGGCGGCGCCAATACGGGTGCGGGGGATGGCCGGAAGCAGGTCCATGCTGAGCAGCTCCGCCAACCTGACGCACAGCTCAGCGGAGACGCCCGCGTCACCGGTGAGGAAGGTCCGCAGCCGGACCGCGATGACCGCACGGGTCTCCGGCCGGGTCAGCCAGGGTGCCGATCCTACCGCCCGGGCGAGCATGAGGTTGTTCTGGTGCCGGGACTGCGCGATGACGTCCAGCGGCACCTCGCTGGCGGCGCCCATCCCGGTGTTCACACCGTAGACGGGGGTGCCGTCGGCGAGCAGCTCCAGCACCTCCCGGCGCTGCTCCGCGATGGTGTCCAGGAGGCTCTTTTCCAGCCGGAGCGGCCGCCCCCCGGCAATCTCGGCGATTGCGGCAGCGTCCAGCTGCTGGGGGTTGGAGATGCGCAGCAGGGTGAGGTGGTCAACCGGGGCGTGGGTGTGATGCATGCGTCAGTTACCGGTACCTGAGCATGGTTCCGGTGTCGGCCTGCTCCGCCTTGGTGAGGATCAGGTGGGCGACCGCTACATCGAGGATCGACAGTCCACGGTGCCAGAGCAGGATCCGCTCGTCGTCGTTCTCCCGCCCCGGCTTCTGCCCGCTGACAATTTCGCCGAGCTGCGCGTACAGGGTCTCGGGGGACAGCCGTCCGGTGTCGACGTGCGGGCGGAGTGCGCCGAACCGCCCCGACTGTGCCTCGCGCCAGTCATCCACCACCACCTTGTCCATCACGTCGAGGAGGTCCAGTTCCACGGCGCTGACCGTTCCATAGGGCACCACGAACGCGCCGGGCTTGACCACGCCGGTGCGCAGCAGCGGTGCCGGCTCGTTCAGGCGGGACGCTTCGACCAGGATGTCGGCGTTGTCGAACGCTTCCTCGGCGGTGTCCACCACGCGTACCGGGGTGCTGATCTCGGCGCGCAGCTGCTCCGCGAAGGCCTCACGGGATTCGGGGCGCTTGCTGGTGACGCGGATTTCATCGAAGTCGAACATGCTGTCCAGCATGGTGACGTTCGAGAAAGCGGTGCCACGGGCTCCCACGTGGCCCAGGATCTTCGAGTCCTTGCGGGCCAGGTGCTTGGCGCCGACGGCGGTCATGGCACCGGTGCGTACCTCGGTGACCAGGGTGGCGTCCATGACGCAAAGCGGGACGCCGGTGGTCGGGTCGTACAGGGTGGCCATCGCGAGTTCGCTGGGCAGGCCCTGGAGATAGTTCGGAACAAAGTCACCCACCACCTTGACACCGCTGATGCCGTTGGCGCCGAGGTTGGAGACATGGCCGCGCAGCACGTTGAAGTGCCCCACTCCACCGTTGTTGGGCATCAGGTGCATGCGGGGTTCGAAGACCGTCTCGCCGCGGCCGTGGGAGGCGACGACGTCGTCCACTGCTTTGATGATTTCGGGGCGGGTGAGTTCCAGTGAGTCGATATCCGGACCGCTGAGGAATCGAAGCCAAATTTCGCGCTGACCCTGCTCTGACAAAAGAACCTCCGAAGGTGAATTGTTTCATGCACGTGTCGTAGCTGTGTATCATGCTATTCATAGTGAGCGGGATCACCAAACGATGACGTTACCGAAACCGGGGGACTGACTGTGCTGAGCGACCAATCATCAGCTGATCGCGCGCATGACTGGCTGGTGGACCTGGCGCATCGCCATCGGGTCTCGCCCACCCAGCGTCGCGTGATCCAATACATGCTTGCCTCACTCCCGGACGTGGCCTTCGCCTCGACCATCGACGTCGCTGAGGCCGCAGGGGTCAGCCAGCCCACCGTCACCCGACTGGCGACCGCGCTGGGGTATCCGGGCTATCCCGAGTTCCGCAGCGCCATCCGCGACGTGGTGCGCGGCAAGACCGCTCCACTCAACGGTGCAGGCGCCGAACGGCCCACCATCCTTGAGTTCGAACAGCAGAACATCGGCGCACTGGAACGTACAGTCGCCAGCGAGCAGATGCAGCGCGCGATCGACCTGCTCGCCGGTACCCAGCCGCTCGGAATCATCGGCCTCAGGGTCTCGGCCGCGCTCGCCGAGTACCTTGGCTACTTCGCCCGCCGCGTGCTACCGGACGTGCATGTGCTCTCCGATGCCGCCTCCATGGACGACGCGATCCTGCAGCTGCACCGCAACGGTGCCACAGCTGTCCTGGCCTTCGTGATGCCCCGGTACCCGGCGGTCACTGTCCGCGCCTTGGCGCAGGCCCGGTCGCTGGGCATGGCGACGGTGGCCATCGTCGACAGCCCGCTGGTGCCCTTCGCTCACGACGTCGATGCCCTCCTGGTAGCGCCCGTCGGCACCGACCTGGTGTTCGACTCCCACGCCGCCGCAGTCGTCCTGGCCATCTCGCTGCTGGATGCACTCGCCGCCCGGGACCCGCACCGCACCCAGGAGCTCCTGGAAGCGCACGAGGAACTGGTGGAGCGCTGGGCCCACACCCAGCGATGAGCGCCAGCTGGCTGCCGGCGTCGTCGCACCGGCGGGTGCCGTGGAAGAACGGCGGCGGCTACACCACCGAGCTGGTGGTTCGGCCCGACGACGATGCCACCGGGGCTGCTCAGGAGCCCTTCACCTGGCGGCTGAGCATCGCCACAGTGGACCGGGACGGCGGGTTCTCGTCGTTTACCGGCGTTAACCGGTCCCTGATGGCCCTTTCGCCCGGGGGGCTGGGCCTCGTGGACGGCGGACACCCGGTTGCCCTCGGCCAGTACGAGGTGCACCAGTTTGCCGGGGAGAACGACGTCGCCGCGACGGGAGTCACCGCCCCGACACTGGACCTGAACCTCATGACCCGGCGGGACGCCTACACCGGAGTGCTTGAGTACCTGCGGGTGGACGAACCCACCGACACCGGCAGGGAGCTCGCAGTTCCGCCGGGTGGGGCTGTCGTCGTTGTGCTGCTCGCCGGAACCCTGCACGTCGATGGGCAGCTGCTGGAACTCCACGACGCTGTGCTGATTGAGCACACGGGCGTGGTTGTCGATGGTGCGCTGCGGCTTTCCGGTGCCGCCGACGTGGCAGTGGCTTCGGTCTACCCGCTTCCGCGTGAGGGATTTACACGTACCGTCGGCTGATGCAAGATGGCAGGCACACACACCAGGAGGTCTGATGAACAGCGCAGAATTTGAGTCGGAGGAAGTCACCGAGGCTCAGCCCGAGCTGGTTACTGTTGAACCGGCGGTGACCGCCGTGATTCCCGGAGTGATCGCGATGGAGGAGCTCACCGGCTTTTTCGATCGGTCGTTCTCCCAGGTTCCGGCGGTGGTTGGCGCCCAGGAGGTGTCAATCGTTGGCCCGGCCATGGCGTTCTATAACGGGGTGCCCTACGAAACAGTGGATCTGGAGGTCGGATTCGTCACCGATCGCGAGGTGGAGCAGGACGGCGAAGTGGTGGCCAGTGCACTTCCCGGCGGCCGGGTGGCCAGACTGATGCACCAGGGATCCTTTGACACCCTCGGAGCGTCGTGGGAACGCCTGCAGGGGTGGATCACCGGTCAGGGTCTGACGCCCAGCGACGCCCTGTGGGAGGTCTACGTGACGGAGCCTACGCCCGACATGGATCCGGCCGACCTGCGGACCGAACTCAACTGGCTGGTTACCGAGTAGGCGTACCCCCAGTCGCGGAGGTGACAGTCCATTCGCCGTTTGTCCCGGGGTCGTTTAGTCCCGGAGACGGGCCTGGTACAGCCGGTCGTCGAGTTCCTCAAGGTCCTTCACCGCGGCGCAGAGGAGCAACTGCCCGAAGGTGGGGGTGGTGAGGACTGGCGCGGTGCCCACAGCGATGGCGATGGAGTCCGACTCGTCGTCGAGCGGGTGGGGGGCGGTCCGTTCGCACAGTTCGCGGGCGTCCAGGACAGCCTGGACCAGCGGGCGGCGCAACGCTTCCAGCCCGGAGAGGCGCTGCTCGGCGCTTTCGGCGCGGCGTCGGCGAAGGGGGGAAGCGCTGGGAAACTCGGGAGCGTCAATCATGACTGCCAGGTTGCCGTCCTGCGCTGCATACGAGCGCGCCAGACGGCGTCCGGTGTCGGATGATGGCCGTTTCGATTCCATGCTGCCCTATGCTCGGATGTCGGCAGCACCCCAGCGGGCTGCCCGTACTGCATTGCCGGCTCACGTGGTGTCTGCCGGATGGCTCAGCTATTGGGTCAACGTCCCGAACGCCCAGCCAGTTCCTGCTTTCGACGATAGTGAGTCCTGGAACGCCCCGGCTATAGTCAGCATGCTTTCTTTATCCGACTGTAACTGATGGGTGAGCAACTGTGACGACATTGTGATCGGCTCGCCGGGAGAGAATGCTCCGGCGAAGTCTGGGGGTCGCGCAACGCGGCTGGTCGCCTATTGTGGTTTTATGTCGATCAATTCGGCTCCCGGCTGGGGTGCCTCACAGGTAGAACGTGTTGTCGAAACGGTGTTGCCGACGCGCTATGGCGTGTTCCGGATGGTGGGGTACCGCGATTCCCGGAACAACGAGCACGTGGCGCTGGTGCGGGGCGACACCGGCAATGGGGCGATCCCGCTGGTGCGCGTGCACTCCGAATGCCTCACGGGGGACGCTCTCGGGTCCTACCGGTGTGACTGCGGTGAACAACTCGCGGCCTCCCTGCAACGGATCAGCGAGGAGGGCACCGGCGTCGTCATTTACGTACGTGGGCACGAAGGGCGGGGGATTGGCCTCCTGGAGAAGCTGCGCGCATACGCCTTGCAGGACCAGGGTGCCGACACAGTGGACGCGAACACCTCGCTGGGGTTGCCGGTCGATGCACGCGACTACGTGCAGAGCACCGAGATCCTGCACGACCTCGGAATCACCCGTATCCGGTTGCTCTCCTCGAACCCCGCGAAACAGGAAGCCCTGGAAAGCGGCGGCATCACCGTCGCGGGGCGCAGCGGCCTGAACATTGCACAGCGGCCCGAGAACGCCGGCTACATCGCCACGAAACGGGCCAGGATGAGGCACGACGGCGAACCGGTCCAGGACCTCTGGCGTCAGCTCACCGAGGGCACCGTCCCCGAAGGGTCGGTGCACGGTCTCGCCGCCGAGCTCATCACCCGCTACGGACCGCTGGTGCAGGCTATCCGCCCCGACAGCCGGCTGGTCATTGGCCAGCTTGGCCAGAGTCTCGACGGCTTCATCGCGTCGCGGACCGGCGATGCACGGTTTGTGACGGGCAGTGAGGACCGCGAGCATCTGCACCGGCTGCGCGCCCTGGTGGACGCGGTGGTCATCGGAGCGTCGACGGTAACGGCTGACGACTGCCAGCTCACGGTGCGGGCGGTGGAGGGACCCAACCCGCTCAGGGTGGTGCTGGATCCACACGCCCGGATCCCCGCCACCTCATTGGTCCTGACCGACGGCGCCGCTCCCACCCTCTGGCTGGTGGGCATCGAGGCTACCGTTCCAACTGGCCTACCCGACAACGTCAGCGTCCAACGGCTGGTGTCCGACGACTTCGCGCCGCACCGCCTGCTGGACCTGCTGGCGGACCTCGGACACCCGCGGG
>NZ_ASZW01000091.1:9304-12270 GCF_000468215.1 Arthrobacter sp. CAL618
GCTCGTGGAGGGCGGCGGACACACGGTCTCCCGCTTCCTCGAGGCAGGGGCGCTGGACCGGCTGTACCTGACCTGCGCACCGATCCTGGTGGGCGACGGCGTTCCAGGGATCAGGTTTACGGGCGGCGATGCGCTGTCAGACGCCCTCTCCCCGCCCGTGCGGCGTTTCGAGTTCGGTAGGGACGTCTGTACTGAGTTCGACTTCTCTGCGACGATCCCCGTGCCCGTTTCCTAGCAGGCCGCTGACGAACAGGGCCAGCAGGAGTACGGCGCCGGGCAGGGCCGAAACCAGGGCCAGTAGCCCGTAGCCCACTGACACCTCGATACCGAGCGCTCCCGGGTATCCGAACATCATGAACGCGACGGCAGTGACGCCCTCGCGGGGTCCCCAGCCGCCCAGGCTCAGGGGGATCGACATTCCGGCCAGGCAGATGGCGGCGAGCCCGACGACGTCCGCCGGGTCCAGCTCCGGCGCGGTCAGGGCTGCCGAGACTGCAAACAGTGCCCCATACGATGCCCAGCCCAGAACGGAAAGCCCCCACACGGCGGTGACCGTCCGGTTGGGGAGCCGCCGCAGCGACGGGCGGGCGGCCACCAGGACCAGGACGGCTCCGGCGGCGACCGCTGCTGAGGCACGCCAGTCCACCGCCAGGAGGGCTGCCGCCGCCGCGATGAGCACAATCACAGTCCCGGCCAGCCGCTCGCCCAGCACCGAGCCGATACTGCTGAGCCAGCTCGATTGGTAGGCCGAACGCTGCCGGGCGGTGCGGATGGCGTCACCTGCCAGGCCACCCGGGAGCACCGCATTCAGGAAGGACGCTTCGTAGCACTGGGCCAGGGCGCCGCCCCGGGGAAGGTGCATCTGGAACCCACCGGAAACCAGCCGCCAGCGCTGGGCCTGGGCGGCAGTCCCAAGGAGCCCGAGCAGCAGGGCGGCGGCGATCGAGGGGAAGGTCAATGCCTCCAGCCCGGCAGCGAACGGGCCGGTGCCGAACACCCGGACCAGGAGGTAGATCAGTGCTGCTGCGCAGACAGCCTGGAGGAGCCCCAGCCAGCGGCGGCGGGCCTGTGCGGTGAGGGTCACCGTCGTGGCGGGAGGGCGAGCAGGTCGCGGTGGCCGATCGTCAGCCGGAGGGATCCAGTTACAGCCTGCTCTGATCGCCGGGCCAGCCAAAGGTCGACCTCCCCGGCGAGGGTGGGATCTTCCTCCAGGACGGCGTCCGCCCGGTCGCTGAGGAACCGGTGGATCAGCTCGGCATGGTCCCCGGTCAGTTCCCAGGGGGTGTCAACGGTGGTGACAGTGAAGCCGGCGTCGGCCAGATACCCCGCGGTGAGGTCAACGGCCTGGGCGCCCGCCCGGTCGCCGCGGTTTTGATGGCGGTTGAAGGCGTCGTTGAGGCGTTCGTCCAGGGGGTCAGCCGGTTCGATGTCCATCACGCCGGTGACACTGAGACTGAACAGGGCAGCGGTCCCCGTCGCGGCAAGGGTGGCGCAGAGCTCACGAAGCTGGGCGGGGGTGAGGAGATCGAGGAGCGCCGAGCAGGTGACAAACCGCACCCGGTCGGGGGCGGAATTGTCACGCGCGGGATCGTCGTCGGCAGTGTCGGCGTAGAGAATCCGTGCAAGGTCTTCAAGCCCGGCCACCACGGCTTCGGTGCCGGCGACGCCGTCGACCGGTGGCGCGCTCAGGGTATGGTCCAGCAGGTCAGCGTCATGGTCGATGAGGGTCCATTGCTGGGACGGGGCGAGCTGCGGGGCGAGCCAGGCCTGGTTGGCTCCGGTGCCGGCGCCAAGGTCGAAGATCCGCACCGGACCGTTGTGGTCGGTACCGCGGACTTCGGCGAGGAAGTCCTGTAGGTCAGCGAGGAGGGGCTGACTTGCCTGCCGGGCGGTTTCATCGGCGGGCCGGCGGAGGGAGAGCCAGTCGCTGCTGATCGGTCGTGGTGCATCGGGGTCCATAGCGGTCACGGATTGATGATCTTCAGCAGCGTGGTCGCGGTAGTGGCCCATGTCGGCAGTCTAGCGCGGCGGAGCAGCGCAGCGGTCCGCCACGACTCCCGCAGTGGCACGTCGGTGAGCCACGCCCGCAGTAGTTCGCTGAGATGTTCAGGGTCGGAGGGGTCGACGACGGCGCCCGCCAGGTCCCCGCCAGCGTTCCCTGAGGTCCTGCCCGTGAGGGCTTCCACCGCGCCGGTGCCGCGGCCAACCACACCGGGAATGCCACGTGCCAGTGCCTCGGTCACCACCATCCCAAACGTCTCCGCCACGGAGGGCAAAATCAGCAGGTCGGTCCGCGCCCATTCGGCGTCGAGCGCTGGCCCACGCAGCACGCCGGGGAAGGCCACCCGTCCCGGCGGGAGCTGCCCGGCCAGCTCCATCAGCCCGGTGGCGTGCGGGCTGTCGAGTGGTCCGCCCACTAGGGAGGCGGTCCAGGGCAGGTCGACGACGTCGGCGAGCGCGGCGAGCAACACGGAATGGTTCTTCCGGGGCGTCAGCGACCCGAGCATCAACAGGTGCGGCGTGTTATTCCCTGCGGGACTGTTCCCTGGGGCGATCTCCGCCGGTTCGGTGCCGGGCGGCACGGCGTACACCCGGTCCAGCCGGTAGCGGCGCTGCAGATCCTCCCGGGCCCAGTTGCTGGTGCAGATCACTCCGGTGGCGTGCCGCAATGCCATCTCCTCCGACGCCGCAAAGGCTGCCTGCTCCGCCTCGCTGAGGCCGGTCTCCGCGGGAAGCGGCAGGTGCAGCAACACCCAGACGGTAGTGCCGGCGTCGACCGCTGCCCGCACCGCCTCGGGAGCGGCGGACGCCATGAGCCCATCGACCAGGACCACGGAGCCAGCAGGCGCCTCCCGCAGCGCAGCGACCAGCACCCGGTGGTGGTGCGGAGAGGCGTTCGGCCAGTCGCCGCGCACCGGGATCATTTTCACGCGATGTCCGGCGTCGCCCAGCGCCGTGGCCAGCCA
>NZ_ASZW01000091.1:12279-70259 GCF_000468215.1 Arthrobacter sp. CAL618
CCCGCCGCTGGGTCCGGGTGCGCCGGGATCCACCAGCGTCAGGTCCATGGGGAGCTAGCCCGGCACGTCTGCCGCGTCGAACTCCACCGAATAGCCTGCCCAGGCGTCCGGGTGTTCGCGGAGCACCACGTCGAGTCCGGCGAAGGGTGAGGTGTCGAACCGGTCCTGCAGGCGGTCGGCAATGTACCGGGCCACCGCCTCGGTGGTGGAGAGGACCCCCGCAAAGTCAGGATGCTCGTCAAGGTTCCGGTACCGGAGCCCGTCCAGTACCTCGCCGAGCATGGCCGTGGCTTCGCCAATGTCGATCACCACCGCGTGTTCGGTCAGCTCACGACGCCGCCAGGTCACCTCCACCACCAGCGTTGCGCCATGCAGGCCCTGAGCCGGGCCGAAGAACGGGTCAGGAAGGCTGTGGGCGATCATCACGTGGTCGCGGACGGTCAGGCGGTACATGGATCTCCTGTGGTCGGTGGATACAGCGGGTGACGGGGACTCCGAGACTATCGCGGGCTCGGCACCGGAATTACGCGGTGGGGTCGGCGCCCGGGTAGGCGATGACGTGGCAGAGGGCGGAGAGGGTGCCGCTGGACAGATCGCGCATCACGTTCGGTAGGTCCTCGAAGGGCGAGGATCCGCTGAGCAGCGCATCGAACGCAGGATCCTTCAACGCGTCGAGGGCGGTGGTGAGGCGGTCCTGATGGGTGCGGCGGGCCCGGCGCGGGGCGGCAATGGTGCCCACCTGGCTTGCCCGGATGCTGAGCCGGCGGGCATGGAAGTCTGCCCCCAGCGGCACCTCGGGCGAGTGGGTGCCGTACCAGGACAGCTCGATCACCTCGCCCTCATCTCCGAGCAGGCCCAGGCCCAGGGACAGGCCGGCGGCTGTGGAGGAGCAGTGGAAGACCAGGTCGCAGTCGCCTGCCGCGTCGTCAGGGTGCGCCCAGTCCATGCCCAGTTGCTTGGCGAGCGCAGCGCGGGTCGGGTCCGGATCCACCAGCTGGAGGCGCGCCAGGGGGAAGCGGCGGAGCAGTGTCGCGATGGAGGCTCCGATCATGCCACCGCCGACGACGGCTATCCGGTCGCCGATGCACGGCCGGGAATCCCACAGGGCGTTCACTGCCGTTTCGACGGCGCCGGCCAGCACGGCACGCTCGCTGGGGACGTCGTCGGGAATCAGGGTCAGCGCTTCCACTGGAACCACGTAGCGGTCCTGGTGGGGGTAAAGGCAGAAAACCCGCCGGCCCACCAGGGAGGCGGGGCCGTCCTCGACCAGCCCCACGGAGAGGTAGCCGTACTTCACCGGACCATCAAAGGAGCCCTCCTGGAAGGGTGCTTCCATCAGGGTGGCGATCTCGGGGGGAATGCGCCCATCGTGGACGAGCGTCTCGGTTCCCCTGCTGATCCCCGAATACAGGGTGCGGACCAGTGCGTGGCCGGGCTCCAGCGGAGGCAGGGGAGCGGTGCGGAGTTCGCCGTGGCCGGGGCTGGTGGTCCAGTACGACTGGCTGTGATGTGGGGAAGTGCGAGACATAACTCGATTATGCCCTGCACGCTCAGGTGGGGCCCGCAGCCTTTTGGCAGATGTGATCAGTAGACTCGGTAGATGATTACAGTCAAGGGAACCATCAGCACACCCCTTTCTCCCGCGCAGGCTTTCGCTTTCCTGAAGGAGTTCGAGAACACCAGCGAATGGGATCCAGGCACACCGGTGGTCGAGAAGCGTTCCATCGGCCCCGTTGCCGTGGGTCACAAGTACCACGCGGAGGCGGAATTCCGCGGGAAGCGTCAGCCGATCGAGTACGAAGTGACCGAGCTGCGCGAGGGCCACATCAAGTTGCGGGGGGCCAACAAGACCCTCGTATCGTTCGACTCTATTGACGTCGTCCCCTCGGCGACGGGAAGCGACGTCACCTACACGGCCGAGTTCTCGCTGAACGGGTTCCGGCGGATTGCCCAGCCATTCCTGAAACCAGTGTTCAACTCGCTGCGTGACCCCGCGCTGAACGGCCTGCGGGACAAGCTCAACTCACTCGTCTAGACCGAAAAGAGAAGCCGGTGGCGCGGGTCAGTAAACGGGCAATGTTCGATGCGTCGAGCGCAGTGCTGGGGTCTGCAGGAATTGGCATCACCCTGCTGGCGTTGAACGATTCCCACAACGTCACCAACCTGGCCGCTGTCGTTGCCGGGCTGACACTGGTGACCGTCGCAGCGTTGAGCGTGGTGCGTCGTCGACCGTCGTACTCGGGACCTGCCGATCGGGTCACCCTGCTGCGGGCGGTGCTCGCGGGAGGCTGCGCCACGATCGTGGTCCTGTCCCTCTGGGGGGATGTGCCCACCCGGTCCTGGTGGCTGGTCCTGCTGGCTGCACCGGCGGTGCTGCTCGACGCGGTCGACGGCGCGGTGGCCCGGCGGACGGGCACCGCGTCCACCGCGGGTGCCCGGCTCGACATGGAAACCGATGCCATCCTGCTGCTGGTGCTCTCAATACCGGTGGCACTGACGGTCGGCTGGTGGGCGCTGCTGATCGGCCTGATGCGCTACCTCTACGTGGCGGCATCCTGGTTCCGCCCGGTGCTGCGAGGCGACCTGAAATTCAGCCAGTTCCGGCGGGTGGTCGCCGCCACCCAGGGGGTGGTGCTGGTGGTGATCCTGGTCCCGCTGACACCGGCAGCGCTCGCGGTCCCCGTGGCGGCTGCTGCCCTGCTGTTGCTGGCAGCGTCGTTTGGCCGGGATGTGGTGGCGCTGGAGCGCTCGGCCAGCGCTTCCTTCGGCTCGCTCTGATCCTGCTATCTGCCGAGGATTACTCAGGTGACGAGAAATAAGCAATATAAGTAGAAATCAGGTGGCCTGTAAGTGGAAGGCCAAAAAAACGGGTATACACCACTCGTGTACAGACCCCAAGAAATTCCTAGGTTGGATCTATCAGTATCCATACCTCGCAAAGGGTCTCAGTTATGGTTCAGCCTGTATCTTTCGCCGCGATTCGACCACCTACGAAAGTTCCACCCGGCCATCCAACTCGCCTCGAAATTAGGCTCATCGGAAATCTAGAAGTGCGGCGCGGGGATGTAGTTCTGGGCTCGCAACAGCTTGGGGGCCCTAAACCTCGACAGATTCTGGAGCTACTCCTTCTGCACCTTGGACGGCCCGTCTCAAAAGATTGTCTTATCGAACGCCTATGGGCAGGGAAACACCCTCCCGACGCGGTATCCACCCTAGAAAGTTACGTCAGCGTTCTTCGCCGTCACATTCAACCGGGCGCAGGAAAAGCCGGACCGTTGCAAACCGTTACTGGCGGATACGTCATGAACCGGGAGTTTGTTGACCTGGATATTGACCATTTCGCTTCCCTGATGAGTGCAGCACATCGGTCCACACAGCCAGCGGAGGCTTACGAATTGCTGTGCAGTGCGCTAAGTCTTAACCATTCGCCGCTCCTTGGCGACGAGCTTCGACCTTCATGGGCAGAGGAGGAACGTGCGCTCCATCAGGCGCGAACAACCGAGGCTTGCGTGTTGGCTGCTGAAACCGCAACGTTTCTGGGTAAGACTACCGAATCTGTAGGCTGGGCAAAGAAAGCCTTAGATTCTGATCAGCTCAATGAACGTGCCTGGACAGCACTAATACTTGCGTTGGAACACGACGCTCAGTTTGCCGAAGGACTGCTTTGCTATGAACAGTGCCGCCAGACCTTCGCCCGGGAACTCGGCTGTAATCCGGGTTCGATCCTTTTGGATGCCCACGCACGCCTTCTGCGCGCGACGTCAGCGCAAGAGAACGAGCTGGGACCTCTTCTTTCAGCACTTCTTATCCTTCATCGGCAATTCTCTCAAATGTCCAATCCAGAGGATGCCGGAATGTCGCATACCGCATTCTCGGGCCAGAACGCGCTTCACACTGCGGACGTGCTAGAAGCAACTGAGATTATCCACTCATTCTTGATCCGAGTGGTCCCAGCGCCATAAGGTTCATGATGCCTGATGAATCGCATGAACTATCCACCGTGTGGAGTGGCTGTCGCCGGGCACCAGGACCAGGAGGTTGGTTCCGGAGTTGAACGCGTCCGGTGGGCAGGTCATCGGCTCGACGGCGAGGCTTCCGCGGCTTTCCTGCGGATTCCCCGGCAAGTCGCTGGTGTGGACTTGGACCCACGGAAGGTCACGGCCGAACGAGACGGCCGCGCCGTTTCCGTCGGGGCCGATGACGCTGACCGTTGCGAGGTCGTCGGCGTACCCGACGTCGGTGAACGCGTGGTCGAGGAATGCCGTGCCGATCCGGGTGGGCGAGCGGAAGTCAAAGTCCCCGGTAACGGCGGCCAGCGTGGTGGGAATCAGCCGGTCCTCGGTTACCTCCAGCACGGTGTCGGCGGGCAGGGTGAGGGTCCACTCATCCACGGGGCCGTCCCCGGCCACCAGGTAGGGGTGGGGTCCCACGCCGTAGGGGGCGGCGTCTGGTCCGGTGTTGACGCTGGTCACGGTGGTGGTCAGGCCGTCGTCGTCGAGCGAGTACTGCACCTCGACCGCGAGCCGGAACGGGTAGCCCTTCTGCGGCACAACGGTTGCCCGGAGCCGGACCCAAGCCTCGCTGTGCTCCACCGTTTCCCACTCGTCCCAGGCGAGGAGCCCGTGCAGGGCGTGGCCTCGCTCGGGTTCGGTCAGGCTGAGCTGATGGGTGGTCCCATTGAAGTCGTAGGTGCCGTCCACTACCCGGTTGGGCCACGGCACCAGGAGCGCGCCCCGGTACTGGGGGCGGATTTCGTCGGCGTCGTAGTGCCGGGTGAGGTGGCGTCCGGCGTAGCGGAGTTCACGCAGCGAGGCGCCCACGCTGGCGACGACGGCGGTGTAGTCGCCGTGCCGCAGGAGGTGCTGGCGTCCGGACAGGGGAATGGTGTGGTCCATCATGACCCTTCGGTGGGGAGTTCGAGTTCGTCGTTGAGGCTCAGGCATTCGGAGTCCTGAGCAACCACCGACACCGCGGTGCCCAGGTCCACCAGGATGGTGCTTGATGCCACCTCGTTCGGGTCAAACAGAATTTCCACCGCCGGGTCGCGGCCGTAGGTGGTGGCGCGCCACACCTCTGCCTCTTCCTGGATGATCCAGTCGATCCCGTTCACGGAGGCGCAGGCGTCGGTGGTGGGGCCAGGGACGGCGACGCCGCAGCGCAGCACCACCTGTGACGGGTCGCCCCACGCGGCGGTCGCCTGGCTATCGGTTTCCCGCAGCTTGTTCTCGGCGACGACGTCGGGTAGGGACACCATCACCGAGGCGCATTCGGGGTTCGCGGCATCCGGGGCAGCCTCCACCCCAACGATCGGCGAGCAGGCGGTCAGGCCCAGAACGACGACGGCAAGCGGGGGGAGGAGTCGGGAGGCACGCATGGTGCCAGCTTAGTAGCCGAGGACGGGGAGAGGCGCGACTGGCACCGGTTCCCAGCTTCCTCCCACAGTTGAAGGTTAGTATGGGGAGCTGTCTTATGTCAGGGAGAATCCGTCGTGTCAAATTATCTCGAAGAGCCCGTCCAGCCGAGGGCCCGAAGGAAGCGCCCGGTGCGCATTGTCCTCTTCTCAGCACTCGCGTTGGTGCTGGTCGCCTGCCTCGTTGCTGGTGGCTACCTGTTCAATCTGGCCAGCACCTACAACTCGCAGACGCAGACCATCGAAGAGGTGTTTCCCGAAGGCACCGACCGTCCCACCCGGGCTGCTGAGGCCGAGGGGGCACTGAATATCCTCCTGCTGGGTAGCGACGAGAACGGCGGCAGCGGCGAGACCGAGAACCTGCCGGGGGTACCCAACGAGGGACGCTCCGACACCATGATGCTGATGCACATTCCCGCTGACCGGGAGGGCGTGTACGTCATGTCGATCATGCGGGACACCTGGACCGACATTCCCGGATACGGCGAGCACAAGATCAATGCCGCCACCGCGTTCGGCGGGGTGCCCCTTCTAGTGGAGACGGTCGAAGGGTTGTTTGATGCGCCGATCGACCACGTCGCCATCATCGACTTCGAGGGCTTCACCGGTCTCACGGACGCGTTGGGGGGAGTGGAAGTGAATAACGAGATCGCGTTCCAGTCCCGCGGAGCCGACGGCGAGTTCTTCGCCGAGGGACCCATCACCCTGCAAGGGGAATCCGCGTTGAAGTTTGTCCGTGAACGGTATGCCTTCACCGACGGCGATTACCAGCGGGTAAAAAACCAGCAGCTCTTCATCCAGGCGGTCATGGGCAAGTTTCTCACCGCTGACACCCTGTCTAATCCGTTGAAGATCAACGAGATCGTCGGTCAGGTGTCTCCCTACCTCAGCGTCGACGAAGGTCTCGACGCCTCGGCTGCGGGCAGCCTGGCGCTGTCACTACGGAATGTCCGCAGCAATGATGTGGAGTTCTTCACCCTGCCAAACCTCGGTATCGGGACGTCAGCGGATGGACAATCCATCATTGTGAAGGACGACGCCGCCATCACCGAGATCGCCGCGGCACTCGACACCGACACCCTCGGCGATTACGTCGAAACCGCCTCCCAGTAGGATTGCCAGCTCTTCGGAGTCCGCCCCGTAGAATTAGGACCCATGGAATTATTGATGCGCCGCTCTCTCGCCGGCCTGACCGTCGCTGCACTTTGCGTTGGCCTCGGTGCGGGCGTGGCCTCGGCCACCGAAACCCCAACGCCTGGCCCATCGACGAGTCCGGCGCCGTCTCCTACGCCGGAGCCCCAACCGGATCCGGTTCCGGCCCCGCAGCTGGCCCCTGCGCCCGCTCCAGCCCCCGCACCAGCCCCGGCGCCTGAACCGGAACCTGCACCGGCCCAGCAGGGGCCAGCCGTTGACCCGGCGACCGGATTCGAGGNCCCGCCTACGGGATTCCTGATCGAACCCGGCACCGGCAACCTGATTGACCGGGCGACCTTTTTCTACACCGACTTCCGGTGGATCGCCGTCACGGGTGGAGTAGTCGACCTGACAGACACCTTCGAGGCCGAGGAAACGCCGGAGCCGGAAGAAACGCAGACCCCCGAGCCGGAAGCGACCGAGTCCGCGGAGCCTGAGGAGACTGAAACTCCCGAACCCACCGCTACCGAAACCCGCACGGCTACCCTTACCCCTTCGGCCACGCCGGAACCCACCCAAACCGCCACAGATGTCAGCGAGGCAAGCTCAACCGAGGAGGCCTCGGCGGGCTCAAGCCCACTGACAAGGGTATTGGTCATCCTGGGTTTGGTTGGTCTGGGAGTGCTCTATTATGCGAAACTCCGGGGCGGCACTACGCCGCGGCCAAAGCCAGAGAAATAGCCCGGGAGACAGCGGGAGAACTGTTGTACGGGCATGTGCTGATGGTCTTACGGTCGCCAAAACGACCGTTAAGTGACCTTCGGTCTACACTTGAACCTGATCCTGCTCGACACGAAGCAACCTAGACACTTTGGGGGTGTATGTTGCGAATTTTACTCTTGACGCATTCATATGCCCCGGAGCATAGCCCGCCGCAGCGACGTTGGACTCAATTCATTCGATCCTTTCGCGCTGCCGGTTGGGATGTCGACGTTGTCGCACCAATCGCCCATGCCCCCTTTGGTAAGCGGACCCTGCCGCGGAGGCAAGCCGGTCGGCCGTTCATGTGCTCGACTGGGGAGTACGGCGAACAGATTTGGCGGGTCCCCTTCCTCTGGCACAGGAACACCCGGCTAGGTCGGCTCAGCAATCACCTCTTCTCGGCTGCCTGCAGTATCCCTGCTGCCTTCCTATCGAAGCGGCCCGACGTCGTCATCGTTACTGTGCCGAGTCTTCCTATCCTCGGCGCCGGGTTTGTGGTCTCGCGTCTGATGCGTCGGCCCCTTGTCGTTGACATGCGGGACGCCTGGCCGGACATCGCCCGCGACGCCAAACTGGTACGAAGTAGCGCCAAGGGCGTCGTCGAGCGAATCATTATGGCTATCCAGGACCGAGCCGAACTGGTGGTGACGGTTACTCATGGTTTCGCCCGGACGTTGCGCCAACGTGGCTTGAAAAATGTCGCAACGGTCACCAACGGCGTGGACCTTCGCGGGCTGGACAAGTTGGCCCCGCCTCCGCTCGAAGCGGATCGGCTGGAGGTGCTCTATCTCGGCAACCACGGAGAAAGCCAAAGACTGGATGTGACAATCAGGGCGGCGGCGCTGGTGGGAAGCCAGATGCGCCTCACCATGGTTGGTAATGGAGTTCAACGGCCCGAACTGGTCCGGTTGGCCCACGAGCTCCAGGCGCCTGTCGAATTCCACCACTCCGTCTACGGCCCAGCCGTCAGAGGGTTCTATGACCGCTCCGATAGCTGCATCGTCTCACTTCGCGATGACTGGAAATCCTTTGAAACCACCATTCCCTCCAAGACCTACGAAGTGCTGTCGCTGGGACGGCACGTAACCGGCATTGTGATGGGGGAGGCGCAGAAAATTCTTCAGGATGCCGAGTCTGGGCACATTGTCGCCTCTTCGCCGGAAGAGGTTGCGGAGCTTTGGCGGAAGCTGGCCGCCGATCGGTCACTCCTGCAGGTCAACGGCGCGGGACGCATCTGGGTGAAGAACAACGCAGATGTCGAGGCGTTGGCCCAAAGCTACATCAACCTACTGGCGGAAGTAGCTGGAGGTCCGCACCGGTGATGGTTGGGGCAGTGCTGCGCAACGCGCGGTTGTTGGGCACCACCGCCTTACGCCATCTGAGCGATGACCCGTTTCTGCTGTTGCTGCAGGTATCCCGAAGGTTGCCTGGTGGTGCGGTATACCGGGCGGCCGGAGCAGCGTCCTTCCTCCGCAGGACTCCGGTGACCCAGGCGGTCGCGGCGTACCTCCGCGGGGACAGTAGCCGGACCCAGGAAGTACTGCGGTCGGCATTGGACGCCGGCGGACGGGCCTCGACGGCCATCCGATTGGCAGAGGTGGCTTTGGCCGCAGGGTATCTAACGATGGCGGATGAGTTCATCGTCTGCGGCAAGACTCCCGGAGCGCCGGATGCCAGTCGGACTATCGCGAGACGGCGCTGGTACGACGGCGACATGAGCGGCGCCGTGGAGGTGCTCAGGGCAGCGGGTCGGAACCGCACGGCGGAGAGGCTTGAGTCGGAACGTCGGGTCTTTGCTGGCTGGACACCTACTGTGCCGCCCGTGAAGGGGTATGTGCCCCAGCAGCGTACCGTGCTGCACGTCCTGACCAATTCGCTGCCCCACACTGGAAGCGGCTATGCCCAGCGGTCCCATTCCATCCTGAAAGCCCAGCAGGACGCGGGGTGGAACGTGCATGCGGCAACCCGGGTGGGCTATCCAGTGCAGGTGGGCAAACTTTTCGCTGCTGACCTTGATGTGCTGGATGGGGTGTCCTACCATCGGCTGCTTCCTCCGACGCTGGCCGAAGGATTTGATGGCAGGCTGCAGCAGCAATCTGAGGAACTCCTGGCACTCGCGCTGCAAATCCGGCCGACTGTTTTGCACACCACCACCCATTTTGTGAACGGCCTGGTGGTGCGTGCTGTTGCGCGGGCCTTGGGTATTCCCTGGGTGTATGAGGTTCGCGGGCAATTGGCTGACACGTGGGCGTCGAGTCGTAGTGATGCGGCAAAGAAGAGCGAACGCTATAGGCTCTTCACTGAAAGTGAAGCTCAGGTTATGCAAAGTGCCAACCTGGTGGTGACGTTGGGTGAGGCTATGAAGCAGGACATCGTGGGTAAGGGAGTAGGCCCGCAAAAGGTTCTGCTGTGCCCCAACGCGGTTGGGGACGAATACCTCGACGAGCCGATGGACTCACGGAGCGCGCGCCAGCTGCTCGGACTGCCTAGCAACGGCGTTTATATCGGCACTGTCAGCAGCATCGTTGACTATGAGGGCCTTGATGACCTGTTGCGGGCGTTCGCAGCATTGGTGGGGGACAATCCTGGTTTGCGATGCCTGATCGTGGGGGATGGGGTAGCTCTGCCGTCGCTGAAGACGTTGGCCCGCCAGCTTGGCGTTGCCGGCCTGGTGACGTTCACCGGCCGGGTGCCCCGCAAGGAAGCTCGGCTGCACCACCAAACCATTGACATATTCGTTGTGCCGCGGAAGGACCTGGAAGTGACCCGAGCGGTAACACCGTTGAAGCCAGTAGAGGCGATGGCCTGCGCCCGGCCTGTCATCGCCAGTGATCTGCCCGCTCTCCGTGAGATTCTCTCGGCTGATACAGGGGTACTGGTGTCCGCTGGCGATGTCGAGTCCTTGGCATCCGGTATTCGAGGGCTCATAGTGGACGGAGGCGCTCGACTCGCGCCTCGCGTTTTGGCAATGGGCGCTGCGGGTCGCCGCCAGGTTCTGGCACACCGGACCTGGACCCAAAATTCATTCACTTTGCTTCAGTCTTACATAAGGCTGGAGCGTGCTTCATAATGACCGTCCCTAACGAGAACGTGGGCGCCGTGCCGACCTCGGTGGACTTGCGCACACTAATCAAAGTAGGGGTCAGGCCGCCATTCCTCGATTATCTTGTTGCACTATGGGACTATCGTCACTTTGTCTTCTTTGACGCCAAAGCGAGTGTTCAATCAGGAAATAGTCGTGACCGCCTGGGTAGCATCTGGCTTATTTTGAATCCAGTGCTAAATGGATTGACCTTTTACCTTATCTTTGGTGTCTTACTTCAAGCCAGCCGCGGCGCCGAAAACTTCATCGGATATTTGATTATCGGGGTCTTTCTTTTCCAAATGAGCAGTCGATCTATTTCGAACGGCGCGCGAGCAATTCAGTCCAATTTAAAGGTAGTTCAAGCCTTCAACTTCCCGCGGGCAGCTCTATTGCTCTCAGTCAATATTCGTGAGCTGCTGGCAAGCGTCCCAGTGATCATCACGATGTTGGTCCTGATTTTGTTATTCGAGCCAGCTGAGGAAATTACCTGGCTATGGTTCTTCGTCGTGCCAGCAATTCTGCTCCAGACGATCTTCAACCTAGGAGTCGGTTTGATTCTCGCCCGCGTAGTTTCGAAGGTGAATGATGTCGCCAACGTCATCAGCTTCGCTATGCGGATCTGGATGTACGCGTCGTGTGTCATGTTCCCGATCACCCTGTTTGATCCATATCCAACAATTCAAGCAGCAATTGAACTCAACCCCCTCTACCAAGTTCTGACAATCGTTCGGCAGTCGGTTCTATATGGTGAAGTGCCGCCGTGGGAATCTTGGGCAGTCCTTGCGACGTGGTCGCTCGGAGTCTTGGCCATTGGAATGATCTATTTCTGGTTCGCGGAGGAGACTTACGGCCGTGACGAGTGAAATTGAGTTCGTCTCTGAACCCCCTGCGGTCGTCGTTGACAATGTCAGCATGGCTTACCGAGTACCGACTACCGACTCCGCGGCCAGCGCAGGCTTGTTGCCAACTATCCGTCGGCTAGGGGGGAACCGCCCAACTGTTGACGTGCACGCGCTTAAGAATGTCTCGCTTGTCGTAGGCCGCGGTGAGGCGGTCGGGATAATCGGCCGTAACGGGTCCGGAAAGAGTACGTTGATGAAGCTCATCAATGGGAGAGTTCCACCATCTTCTGGTGCTATTTACGCATCGTCTCGCCCGACTTTGCTCGGGGTGAGCGCAGCACTTGTTCCTGATATCTCTGGTGAACAGAACATCATGCTGGGGTGCCTAGCGATGGGTATGTCGAAGCGGGACATAGCCGACAAATATCAGAGCATAGTCGACCTCTCGGGTCTTGAGGGCTCAATTCACTTGCCGCTACGAACATATTCTTCGGGTATGGCGTCGAGGCTCCAGTTTGCTATCGCGACGGCTATCAACCCAGAAATATTGCTGATCGATGAGGCCTTAAATACGGGCGATGATCAGTTCAGGGGCCGAACTAAGCAAAGGATGGACGAACTTCTAGGAAATGCTGGGTGCGTTTTTTTGGTGAGTCATAGCCTGGAAACGATAAGCGAAATGTGTAGCAGGGTTATTTGGCTCGATGAAGGGGAGCTAGTCATGGACGGCCAGCCGAGCGAAGTGATCAAGTGGTATCGGATTTTCGCTAAGCATCTTGCTGCCCGCGACCGTTTTTCGGCAATGAAGACCAAGCGAAGGGTATTGAACAGTTTGGTAGTCCCTGAAGTGGTTGTTCGAGAAACTGGCCGAAGGAGCTCTGAATGATTCTCTCGGGAGTTCGCAGAGCAAGAACGATATTTTGGCATTTCCGCCGCGGGGGATTTTCAGCCGTCCTTACGTGGCATCGGCGGAATAGAGCTGAGCAAGGGATCTTCACCCTGGACAACGCCCGGGGGGCAGAAGCTGCTTGGGTTGGGCACCGTAAGTCGAGACGCTTGGTCTTTGCCGAAGCGGGGCCCACTCGCCGTAAGGTGCCGAGGCGGTCGGTCAGGGCAGCGATCATTCTCGACGAGTTTTCTGCAGAGGCTTTCAGCTATGAATGGGAAACAATCCGGCTGACTCCCGACAATTGGTGCGACAACCTTGACGAAGTGGATATTGACTTGCTGTTCGTGGAGTCTGCCTGGAACGGGAACGGGGGCGCCTGGCAATTCAAGCTGACCGGCCCGTCGGGGCCGTCAGAGGCGTTCCGGGAACTGCTTAGGGCGTGCGGTGACAGGGGAATTCCCACCGTTTTCTGGAACAAAGAGGATCCCCCCCATTATGAGGACTTCCTACCCGCTGCGAAGTTGTTTGATCGTGTGTTCACGAGTGATTCGAACATGGTGGACCGGTACAGGGTTGACCTTGGGCATGACAGGATTGAGTCGTTATCTTTCGCGGCACAGCCAGCCATTCATAATCCGGTAAGACCAAGGCATGGATGGCACCAAAGGGACATTGCCTTTGCTGGAATGTATTTCCGGCACAAGTTTCCTGGCCGTCGCGCTCAGATGGACCTTTTGCTCGGAGCGGCGGCGGATGCGTCCGCGTCAATGAAGACGGGGTTAGAGATATTCTCGCGTAAGTTGGGTGATCGCGAGGACTATCAGTTCCCTTCGCGCCTTGCGCCCTATGTTGTAGGGTCGCTGTCTTATCCGCAGATGTTGACCGCATACAAGGCGTACAAGGTGTTCCTCAACGTCAATTCCGTGACGGAATCCCCGAGCATGTGTGCTCGGCGAGTTTTTGAGATTGTAGCTTCTGGTACTCCAGTAGTCTCGACGCGAAGCGCCGCTATTGAACGCTACTTCGCTCCTTATGAAGTCCCAGTTGTCGAGACTTCGGACGGCGCGGCAAGCCTACTCTCCGCCCTTGTTCAGCAACCCTCGCTGGGGGAGCGGCAGGTGCACCTGGCCCAGCGTGCGATCTGGCGCGAACATACCTACGCGCACAGGGCAGAACAGGTTCTTCGATCAGCTGTGCCAACGCTTGCCCGACCGGTTGCTTTGCCGAGTGTCAGCGTCCTGGTTTCGACGATTCGGCCGCATCAATTAGAGCACGTGTTTCGTTCCGTTGGAGCTCAGACGGGGGTAAACCCAGAGCTTGTATTACTTACACACGGGTTTACAGCGGTGGCTTCGACACTTGAGAACCTGCGAGAGCGCTACGGCATTGAATCCTTGGTTGTCCTTACTGCGCCGTCAAGCCGCAGTTTGGGAGAGTGCCTGAACGACTGTGCCGCTGCGGCATCAGGTGCGGTGCTTACTAAAATGGACGACGACGATTTTTACGGGCAGCACTACCTCTTGGACCAGCTTGAGGCGTTGAACTACTCTGGGGCTCAGGTCGTTGGGAAGCAAGCGCACTACATGTATGTGCAGTCTCATGATGCAACGGTCCTGCGTTTTGCGCATAAAGAGCACAGATTTACCAGGATGGTCATGGGACCAACGATTCTTGCGCCTCGTAGCGTGTTTCAGGAGTTTCCGTTCGAACGGCGTAGCACGGGGGAGGACACCGCGTTTCTTCGAGCTGTGACCGCGGCTTCAGGGGCTGTCTATTCATCCGATCGATATAACTATTACCAACAACGTAATGGGTCTGGCCACACTTGGCAGGTATCCGACTACGAGATCTTGGCAACTTCGGACATCGCGTTCTATGGGACGCCTGATCATCATGTTTCAATTTAAGGGGAGCATATGAGCACCATTCAAAAAGTCGCGGTCATCGGTCTCGGATACATAGGGCTTCCAACTGCGGCCATCCTGGCGACAAACGGGCTTCAGGTGGTTGGCGTGGATATCAAGCAAGACAACGTGGATGCAATCAACCGCGGGGAAGTGCCATTCGTCGAGCCCGATCTGAACATCCATGTTGCGGGCGCAGTCAGCGTTGGTAGCCTGACGGCGACGACCATTACTCCGTCTGCCGACGCTTACATCCTTGCTGTGCCAACTCCTTTTAACGCAGACAAGACGGCGGACCTCAGCTACATCGAGGCGGCGGCTCGCGGACTTGCATCACAGCTCAAGGGCGGTGAGTTGATCATCCTGGAATCAACCTCACCTCCAGGAACGACCCAGCATCTCGCTGATTACCTGATAGGGCTTCGGCCGGACCTCAGCCTCGACGGTGCCAACGGAAAACCAATCCTCCACGTAGCACACTGCCCGGAACGCGTGCTGCCCGGTCGGGTGATGATCGAGCTGGTCACCAATGACCGTATTGTCGGAGGGATCACTGACGCGGCGACTGAGCTCGCCCGCCAGCTTTACCACGTCTTCTGCCAAGGAGACATCCACCTTACCGACGCCGCGACCGCAGAAATGGCGAAGCTCGTCGAGAACGCCTACCGGGACGTCAATATCGCCTTTGCGAACGAATTGTCGGTCATTAGCGAAAAGGTCGGCATCGACGTCTGGGAGCTGATCGAACTGGCGAATCACCATCCCCGAGTGAACATCCTGCAGCCCGGCCCCGGAGTTGGCGGCCACTGCATCGCGGTCGACCCATGGTTCATCGTTTCGGCTGCGCCTAACGAGTCAAAGCTGATTCGTCAGGCTCGGGAGACGAACGATGCCAAACCAGCCTGGGTTATTGACCAGGTCAAGGCGGCGCTCAAGGACGCGGGCAGCAATTTGAAGGTCGCCGCCCTTGGCCTCGCATTCAAGGCGAACATAGACGACCTACGTGAGTCTCCGGCCGTCGAAATTGTCAGGCAGCTCAGCAGTGACCTGTCGGGGTGCACGGTTCTCGTCGCCGAACCGCACGTTTCAACCCTTCCTAAGTCACTGACATCTCTTGCCAACGTCGAATTCGTCGAGGCTGAGAAGGCTGTCAGGGATGCTGACGTTGTGCTGCTGCTTGTCGATCACGATGAGTTCAAAGAGATGGACCGTGCCCTCCTTAAAGGCAAGGCAATAGTCGACACACGCGGAATCTGGCGGTGACGCCTCCAATGGTGAGATTCAGGATATTGATGGAGGAACTCAGTGCCGTTTGAGGATGAGATCCGGTCACGGCCGGCAGGTTCCTTGGCTAAACGTGCTGGTTATCTAGCCGACATTGACCAGTTCATCGTCGAGCACGAAAACCTGATCACGCGTCGACGTCGCGACGCCAGCGCCATTAGATCCCTGGAAACGGAACTGGCCTCCTCACAGCGCGAGACCATCAAATTGAGGGCCGAGACCAAGTCCTTACGTAAGGAGATCACGACGCTCAAGGCCACACTCTCGGCTCTCCGTCGATCGAAACGAATGAGAATTGGCTCGGCCGTCGTCGCCCCTGCCCAGGCCCTTGCACGGCTCTGGTTACGAAAAGATAGTCGTCTTCCAATGGGGCTAGACGGGCTGACGAGGGTTGCAGCAAAAGCGCCTCCATCCGTCGGCAACCGGGCGGCCACGATTACCCCGCCCAGTACTCCGGCGGCATTTGATCCGTCAAGGCCCAATTCATCATTATCGCCGAGTGCAGCGGAGCGCGCGGAAGAGCTCCGAAAGACTGTATCCCGGGATCCTTCCAAAGCGAACGTATACAACCTAATCGCGCATCTCTTTTTCGTGCTCGGCAGCGTTAGGGAACCCGCAAGGGTGATTTCGGCCTATACAGAAGTCTTGACGGAACTCTCAGCAAAACAGAAGCAGCTGATCGATGCTGTGATGGGACTGGAGCGGCTAAGCGAGCGCCCGCCGAAACTGCCACCCAAGCAGGACTCTCCCGGCTACCAGGCTGAGCGTGGCCGGATCCTCTACTGTGCGCACAGCGTCTCCCCATACAACTCAAACGGCTACTCAACCCGTACGGCTGGCCTGGTGCAGGGTCTGACTCAAGCCGGGGCCGACGTGATCATTGCCGCGCGCCCGGGATATCCCTGGGACATCAAGACCGACGTTGCACCAAGGTCCACCTCGAGCTACAGCGAAACAATTGATGGAATCAACCACTGGTTCAGTCAGGGCCCAACGTGGACCCAAGGCCCACTGGACTATTACGTCCAAGAGGCCGCAGACAGTTATGTTCAGGCGGCAATGCGCAACCGCGTCGAGCGGATTCACGCGGCGTCGAACCATGTGACTGCCCTCCCCGCGTTGATCGCGGCGCGCAGACTCGGGCTTCCATTCAGCTATGAAGTTCGCGGGCTGTGGGAAATCACTGAGGCGTCGACAAAGGAGGGGTGGGACCAGTCAGACCGTTTCAGATTTTCAAAGGAGATGGAAACGCTCGTTGCCGCTGAGTCCGATCTGGTCTTTGCGATAACAGGACAGGTTAGGGATGAGCTCGTCCATCGTGGGGTTCCGGCCGGAAAGATTGTCATTCTTCCGAACGCCGTTGATACAGACGAGTTCAGTGACATGCCACCACACGGGTTAACGAAGCGGCATCTTGGCATAGACCACAATATTCCGGTGATTGGGTATGCAGGTAGCATAGTGGAATACGAGGGCCTGACCACATTGCTCGAGGCGTGCCACCGGATGGTTGCAGAGGAGACAGAGTTCCGTCTTGTGATCGTTGGAGATGGCGCGGCATTACCAGCGTTGAAGGCACAAGCAGCATCGCTTGGTCTGTCCGACGTCACGACATTTACGGGGCGCGTCAAAGCCAGTGAAATCCCCAACTACCTCAGTGTTTTTGATATCACGCCATGCCCCCGTCTGCCACTTCCCGTCACGGAGATGGTTTCCCCAATCAAGCCCCTGGAGGCGATGGCTGCAGCCAAAGCTGTGGTTCTTTCCGACCTACCTCCGCTGAGGGACCTCGCGGGCGCGGACGGCGAACGGGCAAACCTGTTCCCCGCAGGCGATGCAGTTCAACTTGCTTCAGTCCTAACTGAGCTAGTGAAGAACGAGGATCTGCGTCGGGCAATGGGCCGCCGGGCCCGCCTCTGGGCTATCAGCGAGAGGAACTGGCGGCGTGTCGGTGAAGAAGCAGGTGTCGCTCTGTCGAGATCGGAACAACCCGCGTCATCCATATGCAGCACAAACCTGTCCGATGTAACGATCGGTATCATCGCCGATGAATTCACTACCGCTGGCATGCGCCCCGATATTTCACTGATCGAGCTACTTCCTGACACCTGGGGACATCAGTTAGCCGAATCAAAGATCAGTGCCCTATTTGTCGAGTCGGCATGGGACGGAAACGGAGGGGCCTGGCGGGGAAAGGTGGGTTATTATGACGATGATTCTTTCGCGAATCTCCGGGACCTGCTCAGTCATTGTCGTGCGAACTCTATACCAACCATTTTCTGGAATAAAGAAGATCCCGTTCATTTTAACCGGTTCCAAAAGACCGCCAGTTACTTTCAGCATGTTTTCACCAGCGATGACCGATCGATCAGGCGTTATTTAGAGTCGGCGGGAGAGTTCCTCGAGTCAGTTGCTTCGCTCCCGTTCTACGCCCAGCCCGCATTGCATAATCCCCTTCCTAGCGCGAGAGCCTATTCGCACACTGTCTCGTATGCTGGCTCATATTACGGAGCGAGATATGAGAAGAGATCCGATCAGCTCCACAGCCTGCTCGCTGCCGCAATTCCAGCCGGCCTGACCATCTATGACCGTCAGCACCTGAACCCTCAGAGCCCCTATAAGTTTCCACCGGATCTTGCGCCCTACGTTTCCGGTGGCCTGACCTACACCGACATGGTGCAGGCTTATAAAGCCCACCCCGTGCACATAAACGTGAACTCGGTTGAGCAGTCGGGAACTATGTTTTCTCGTAGAGTGTTTGAAGTCGCCGCCTGCGGTGGAGCGATTGTCAGCGGACCGGGACAGGGAATAGATCAAGTCTTCGGAAGCATCATCCCGCTCGTCTCAGATCAGCCGAGCGCTCAGAACCTCATCAAGTACTGGATGGAAAACGAGGAAGCCAGGAATGAGGATGCCTGGCTTGCCATGCGATCGGTATTCCGAAGCCATACAGCCGCGCATCGTCTCACGTATGTGCTCAGGACGGCCGGCCTCAGGGTTAAGGCGCCAACGCTGGAGAAGTATGCCCTTCGCATACAGGAGATCACTCCAGAGATCCGGATGGCTCTCGCTGCACAGAGTGTCCGACCTACTCTTCTATTGGACCATTCCGACAGCGGAGATGCTTTAGCGGTCGACGGAATTGAAGTTCGGAGGATGAGCCCAGACGACTCGCATTCTCTCTTGTCATCCGGAATCACACTCATCGGAGATTTCCCGACCAGACATGTTGATCGAACCTACTACGAGGACCTCCTTACCTCACGGAAATACTCTGCTTGGGATTCGGCGCGTATCAGCCAAAAGACGCTTGAAGAGTCCGGTCGAGGTCTGGCCCGAGTCGAGATTAACGATGGGAGTGGGATGTACGATCTTATGTCCTTGCGCCCTACCGGCGGCCAGCGATCCCTGCTCCTCAGCAGAAGGGTAGTCGGAGACCGGAGATCGAACTCCCCGAGGGCTGCCAGCGCCCCGAAACGAATACTCATTGCCGGGCACGACCTCAAGTTTGCTCGGGGACTCATTGCTCATTTAGAAGCCGCCGGGCACACAGTCGAACTAGATCAATGGCTGGGACATGCGCAACATGATGAGGAGTCTAGCCGAGCGAAGCTGGAAAACGTGGACGTCATCTTCTGCGAATGGACTTTAGGCAACGCGGTCTGGTTCGCCAACAACAAGCGGCCAGACCAGCGCTTGGTATGCCGGCTACACCTTCAGGAACTGAGTACGTCCTATTTGCATAAGCTAAATATGGAAAATGTCGACAGTTTCATTTTTGTGGGGCGACACACAGCTAAACTGGCGCAGCGTGACTTTGGCGTTCCGGCGAAGAAAGCCGTCATTATACCCAACTATGTTGCTATAAAAGACCTATCCCGAAACAAGACACCGGGAGCTCAATGGAACCTGGGTCTGGTTGGTATTGTTCCGCAGCGAAAGCGAATCGACCTAGCGTTGGACGTCTTTCGAGAGCTCCGAATGGGGGACAAACGTTACCACCTTTTCATTAAAGGGAAACGACCTGAAGATTTCCCCTGGATGGCCGAACGACCCGAGGAACTTTCCTACTATCAAGAGCAGTATGCGCGCATTGAATCGGACCCGATGCTAGTGGGCGCCGTTACTTTTGATCCTCACGGTGATGATATGTCGCGGTGGTATCAGAAGATCGGAACAGTTCTATCCGTGAGCGACTTTGAATCATTCCATCTTACATTGGCAGATGGTGCGGCTTCTAGAGCGCTGCCTGTGACACTGGGCTGGGCGGGTGCAGACCAGATCTACCCGGCATCCTGGATCTTCCCCACGGTGAAAGCTCTCGCCAATTTCGTTGCTTCGGCGACTTCGGATGCGACCATGCGTAAAGAGAACATTGAAAGCGCTGCCGAATATGTAAGGAACAATTTTGATGAGAAATTGGTGCTAAACGCCTTGCAGGAAGTGGTGCTCGGTCAGTAGCCGTTCCGCCTGTGCACTCCGGCGGACCAGACTGTTTTTTCATCGCCATCAACGTCAGGAAAACCCACTAAGAATGGTGGACTCTCGTTGGTACTACTCGCCAAACTCGCGCGATAAGCGAACATCTGGTCTAGCTATCGTGATTCGCCGGACTGCCTGTTTCAACGAGTGGATAGGCGGATAAACTGAGCAAATCTGGAATCTCAAGTAACTGGGACCAATCGCCATTGCACGCCACTGCCTTCTCAAGAATTCCTACTTGGAGGATTCTCGGGGCAGGCTTATGGCCTTGTCCCCAATCCACCCCAAAAAGAAACCTGACCTTATTGGCTGGGTTTAATACTTCGAGCAGAGGAGCGAAATGTTCCCCAACGTGATGACTATCGCTCGTATTCTGCAAGTATATGACTGCGTTGTCGAGTTCTAAACTGTACAAATGCAGGACGCTTGTTGATATCTTTGAGGGTAAAGTCCTGGTCATCTCTTGCACGGTGTCTATTCCCCAGGCAAGGTGCGCGTACTTGAGTACGTGGTGCTCCCAATAGCGCATGATGTCCGTTTGGGGATTGACCACCAAAGCCAGACTCTTGGGGGTCCGTGCTGAATAGTAGAGCGCTGCAAATCCGCCGCCGGAGGCCCCAAACATAATCGTATGTTTTGCCTCCAGCTTTTGTACTATATGTCCAATGAGAGCAGTAATGATCTGCTGCATATCTCGCTGATGACGGTTTCCGGCGAACCACGCCAGAGTAAGGTTATCGTCAACTTCGAGGGACGGATCCGAAAAATATACTCGATGTGCGGGTAGCGAGCCAAAAAGATTCCTACCAAGAAAATATGGCCTCGTAGTATCTGGATCTGTCGCTGCAGGATGGAAAGACATCAGTATAGACTGAGCGTTTTTTACCGGGTCAATCAGAAACTCAAGGGGTTTTCCATTATAGTTGATAGAATATAGACCGGCACCGATCGGAGCAGCAATAAAATCATTAATTGTCTCAAAGCTGAAGACGCTCCCCTCATAACGTTCGATGTCTCTATTGGTCACAATAGGATTCTAGCACCTGTCCCTGGTTGATCGCGAGGACTGTATGTCGGTGTAGCCGGCTGAGCATGAGCACCAAGTCTGGATATTATTTGCTATAAAATTGGGCTGCGGACGTAAGTGAAACTGACGCGATTCCGCCTTCCCCATCTGAACCCATCACCCAGTCTTAGCCGAGAACTCGGTCCTGCCTCGCCGCTTTCATACCAACTGTCGTCCCTGGATATCTTCAGGTCCGAAAAGCGATATGGTTTGCACTTCTAGCACGCCGGGACCTTTCCATGCTCTGATTTTCAGGGATGAGCAAGGCGTCGCTTCTGGCAAACTAAAATGGATGAAATATCGACGCAGCCCCGGAGTTGTCTTCAAGTAACGGAAGTACCCTATTTGAGGATTCCTGGACAAAGCAAGACCAAACTTCTTCGGGGTAAAGTCGTCTGGAGGATCTATATCTAGAGAAACTACCATTTCAGACGCAGTTCTCGATTTGTTAACTCCCTCAATCTCTACACAAAATTCAGAAAGCGGTTTATTGAAACTAACTTCGACGTATTCTCCAAAATTCTTAGACGAGGCCCGCGTGAAAATATTTATGGTACCGTTGTGCACCGGAGGAGTGTCTTCAGCAAATATATTCCCCCGCAGTCTCTCTTCGGTCAGATTATTAATTTTTTCCACCATTGCTTGGTAAACGGTTTCGTGATAATGGTAAGGCGACTCAGTCCACTTGTGATCAGTATTAGAAATGGATTGGTTCCAGCTGATCCCTATTTTTCTTAGATTCATTTCTGCCAGTACGACTTGGATATATTCGGCGTACAGATTATTGGCTTCGTCGGGGGATATTTGAACGATTCCTTTGGTTTGCTTACCAAACTGGTTATACATAGACCATGGGATATCAAGCAAAAGGATGCGGTCGATAAGTTTTTGATTCTCGAGTAACACTGCGAATCTGTGAACCGAGAGTTTCCATAGATCAAAGTGTTCCGGAGTGCCGAACCTGATCCACCTCGATTCTGGGAGTCGCTCGAGCAGCCCGCTCCGGACTAGTTCGACGGATCGCGTTATGTATTGCCCCTGGCCACAATCGATGACGCCCAAACGTTCGTCGGCGAGGTCCCATATCAAGATGCCGCAGGCAGCCGACTGAGCTTGTATCCTTCGGGTTAGATCTCCGTCGAGATCACCCTGGAGATTTTTTACTTGAAACGCACTAGCAAGATCGCTATCTCGCGCAGAAAGATCAACTGGTTCCGAGAAGGCGCTTATAAGAGACTGTCTTGCAACATAATCCATCAAAGGATGTTTCTTTTGATCGAAATATTCGTAGGTATCGCGTGCCACGCAGCTGCCGTAAATGAAGATATTAGTCATCGGTCCTCCTTGCTGCGCGGTCATCAGTCCAGTCGCTCGAATAGCAAATTAGCGGACTCGTAGCGTGTTGCGAAGTTTGGTCTCTGAAACGGACCAGACCTACCCATTGCACATATTACGTGGCCGATAACTTGTTGGTTCAAGGTTATCGTAGGAATAGCAGGGCGACGATGAGAGCAGAAGTACTCACTAGGACACCGACTGAAAGCATAAGAGCCAGTAGGCGCTTACGCCTGTAGGTTGCGGTGCGATGGCTAGGTTGGGCCGCTTGGCTCCTTGGAGCGCTCGATGACGCCGGGTGGCGTAGAGCCCGCTGAGCCAGGGGTTGGCTGCTGCTACTTGGGGTTGCCCAATGTCGAGCCGCTGGAAGGGAGGGATCGGTCAGATAACTCAATGCATGGGCTCCTGTCGCCTCCCCATCGTCACGAATTTCGGTTCTACTATAGTCCCTTCAAAGTAGGGGATTGGTGTTCGGCAGCTCGCCGTTGTTCACTTGGATGACCCGGATCAGACACGTCGAATGGGCGAGCTAAGGACATATGAGACATTCAGTTGGCGATCTCGGTGAATCGGGACTACTCAAGCGAATCTTTCCACGGCTCGCTTTGCCTGAGGGGACTATTGTCGGGCCAGGTGACGACGCTGCTGTTCTGGCGGCGCCTGGAGGGCAGGTTGTGCTCACCATCGACAGCCTCGTCGAGAATCAGGATTTCAGGTTGACCCGGCCGAACGGCCATGTAACCAGCGGTTTTGATGTCGGTTGGAAGGCAGCTGCGCAGAATCTTAGCGACATAAATTCGATGGGGGCTAGGGCGACGTCGCTGGTGGTCAGTCTAACTTTGCCTGCCAATACTCTCGTCCAGTGGGTCGAGGACCTCGCCGATGGAGTGGTCGCCGCGATAACGCAGCTCGGTGCAGTGGGATGCGGTGTGATCGGTGGAGATCTGGGTAAAGGACGGGATTTAGCGGTGACGATAGCGGCGACTGGGACCCTCGACGGAAGAAGGGCGATCCTTCGATCTGGTGCGAACCCTGGTGACACAGTTGCTATTTCCGGGACGTTGGGGCGTGCCGCCGCAGGATTGTCCTTGATGGAATCGCACCACCTTTCAACTGGCTTGACTCCCGGGCTAACTAGCCTTGTAAATGCGCAACGTCGGCCGCAACCTCCCCTAGCGGCCGGGCCGGCAGCCGCACGAGCCGGAGCCAGCGCGATGCTAGATGTTTCCGACGGACTTTTCCGAGACGCCGGACGGATCGCTATAGCTAGTTCGGCCACAATCGATGTAGATGGCGAGGTTGTGCGTAGCTTCGCAGTTCCCCTGCAGGAGGCCGCAGACCTACTGCAGGCAGATCCTCTTGAATGGGTCATCTCCGGCGGCGAAGATTACGGACTCCTTGCTACCTTCCCCCTTGGTAATGAGCTGCCAAAGGGGTTCCGAAAGATCGGCACGGTCAGCGAAGGCGGCTCAAGAGTGACCTTTAGGGGGCAGGACGTCGTAGGCGGGGGATGGGATCACTTTGCCAACGGATAATCATGGTTTCGGAAGCTATGCAACCTTATTGTCCCGTATGCGCAGTTTTCGCCATGCTTTGGATCATTTTTACTGAATTTTCGGCTAGGGGCTATTACGTCAAGGTAAAATCCTTTAACCAAAGAATTTATCGTAGATGTCGGTCGTTGGGGCTGGCTCATCTGGAGGTCAGCCCTTATGCCTTTCTCTATCCATGCGCGTCGCGGTGTTGCTTCGGCCGCCATTTTCCTAATGACCATACCTCTCTTGTCGTTCGGTCCGGCCAACGCCGTCGGGCCTTCAGAGGGCCCGGTACTCGCCGCCGAGGGATCATTCACCGACGTGCGGAACGACAACCTGTTCTACAAGGAGATCAGTTGGCTGGCGATCGAGGGAATTTCCACCGGCTACGCCGACGGGACCTTTCGTCCTCTTCAACCAGTGAACCGGGACGCGATGGCGGCCTTTATGTACCGTCTGGCGGGCGAACCTCACTATGTGCCGCCTGCAAGTTCGCCCTTCCGCGACGTCACCACTCGAACCCAGTTTTATAAGGAGATTAGTTGGTTAGCATCCAAGAAGATCTCGACGGGCTACACAGACAGGACCTTCCGGCCAGTTCAGCCCGTGAACCGAGATGCTATGGCTGCCTTCATGTACCGTCTCGCGGGAAGTCCGTCCTATGCTGCTCCGGCCACGGCCCGATTCTCCGACGTCGGCAAGACCGACCAGTTCTACAAAGAAATTAGCTGGTTAGCCTCAAAGAAAATATCGGAAGGATGGCCCGACAAAACCTACAGACCAATACAACCCGTAAATCGTGATGCTATGTCTGCTTTTATGTACCGATATGCTGGCAGCCCATCTTCTATTCCAAACCCTCCATCCGGTCCGAACCTCAGCGAACAGCGGATAGCACTAAGAGAGCGAGTAGCTGCAGCGAAAAAGCTGTACGTGGATTCAAGGCCATTCGTTTCCTCATTGGCCAGAGCGGATGGATTGATCGTAAAGGGTTCAATAGAGGTTGGGATCAAGGAATTAGGGAAGGCTGAAGCACTGGTCACAGCGGCGAATACGCAGCCTCTAATGACGGCGGCCTCCCAAGCTCTCGATACTGAAAGTCTTCGTGCCGGGACGGTGAAAACCAGTGCCACTCAGCTGAAGGCCCTGAAAGACCTGAGACCAATTCAGCAAACCGTTGCAAAGACCGCTTTGTCCGATTTGAACGCTAAGCGGGTGTCCGGATCCGCGTATCAGGCTACTAAAGCTCGTGGAGAGGCTTTCACCACGTTGCTTGCTTCGGACCGAGCTGCCCAACGCAACGTGATAGGAAAGGCGGTTCCTTCAGCGAAGGTTCTGGCACCGGGGTATCGCGACGAGCTGACGGGACACACTGGGACTATCCCCACAGCGTCTGGCTGGGTCGGATTTTTTGGTGGGTGTGCTCTCCCTCAGGCGGAAACCAAGTTTTTACCTAGACTCCCTGCCAATGGGCCAGGGATCATCACAACCAACAAAATGGTGGCCGACGCGAATTCGCGTGCAGCGGCTGATCCTGCGCTTGGGGCCACCCACGACCTGATGATTCGAGGTGCTTCCAGTCAAGCGGCCAGAACTCTGAGCATTGATCAGCTTCGTGCTGAAGTGGGCTCCCGGGTTCCGCGGATCGGATACGGATGGCTACAAGCCGGAGATACCAAATCCCGGGACGTGTTGCGGTCAGATGCCAAAAGGGTGCTGGAAAGCGGCCCTGAATCGATAAATTCGCTGACCGCGTCGAATCTCCTTTTAGCCTCGGCTACTGCGAGTGATTGGGCTTCGACGTCGGGACTGGAAGAAACCGTTCTGGTCCGATGGCTCGGCCCTCAGACGTGCCTTCACGCTGACCGGGACAACTTCGTCGACGCGCCAACAAACATTGCTGCAATTCACAACGCTGCCACCTTCGTGGCTTCGGCTGTTTATCTCGAGAAATCACCGCTACAAGCGTCCGCACTGGCCAAGGAGTCGCTCCTCTCCATTCAACCCGCTTTGAAGGCGATCACTACAGACGGAGGCACTCCGGAGGGCCCAGGATACTGGACGTATCAAAGCCGGGCACTCTCGACGCTGTACTCGACGCTTCCGAACGTGTACACAACTATTCCCATTGCAATGCCGTCGCTTGCCAAGACACCAAACTACGCAGTTAACAGCGTCAACCCGCTGGGGATTCCATCTCCGTTCGCCGATGCCCGACCTGCCACACTTAGTCCACTGATGCCCGCATGGGCCGCCTTCGTGAGTAAGGATCCAGGGGCGGCTGCCTGGGCATGGAAAGAGTTCCAAGCGAAGCCCGATGCTCACCTGATGTGGTGGTGGACCAAGCCTGGCGCATTACCCGCACAGAAGTCTGCGATTTTCCCCCAAACTGGCTTGGCTGTGCTGCACCTTCCGGCAGGCAATCCCCCTTCGACGGTCACTCTGAAAGGCGGTGACAATGCAGCAAACCACGCACACCTGGACATTGGAACGGCTACGTATTTCAAGAAGGGCGTTGAATGGTCTGTCGACCCCGGAACAGAGCTTGTCTACCCGGCTGGATACTTTGGTGAAACGAGTCGGTGGTCCTTCTGGAAACCGGGCACCGCAGCACATTCGACCCTGCTAGTTGGGCAGTCCAACCAACCGACGGGTGCGAAAGGGGCAACGAAGTTGATCTCGAGCTCATCCGCATCCGTCGATATGCGGCAAGCGCTGCCAGGAAGTTCTTCTGCCACTCGGACAGTCACGAACAACAATGGCAGCATGGTTATCTCGGACGTAGTCAGGGCAACCGCCGGTATTCCGCTTACATGGCAATGGGTGACCGACGCTTCGGTCACGGTGGATGCCAGCAGAAATCTCGTAACGATGAAACTGAATGGTCAGCAGACGACGATTCAGTTTGGGGGAGTCCCCAGCGGGGCTAGGCTCACTGCAGCACCGGCGCCGGAGAAATCAAGTACTGGTGCTGCCCTGACCGTTATTAGGCTCGAGATGTCGAAGGTGACCGTCCTGAACCTGAACGCAACCATAAAGTAGCGTAGATGAAGTCGTTTGACGGACAACTCAAATTTTGGGGCCTTTGGATTATGCAGCTTCTTGAAGGTAAGTCTCTGGGGCAGTAACCGATTCTACGAACGGGGAGGGTTTCGGGACAGAGACCCGAAACTATTCGAATCCCCAGACAACGTCCATTCATCATGAGCAACCTGGCTAGAGATAGTTACCCCTTGAGTTGAACAGGCCGTTAGGCGTATTAGGTCAGCTGGGTGCCGTGCCTCTCAGGTTTTGTAAAGCGAATATGGCCGGTCGTGGTTTGTGAAAGGTTCTGGCTCCGAATATGGCGTAACGGGTGTCGCAGCGGCGGCGGCATCGGATGAGAGCGTTGAGGGCCTAGCTTTGGCGCTTTCCGGACCGTTCTCGGTTGAAGTAGGACGTGGATCCCGGGACGACCCGTGGCCCGGATCCTACACCGCCACCAGATGTCGCGGCTGGCCGACTGTGACCCGCTGACCGGGACCCTGGTCCGCGCCTCCGGCGCCACAATGACCGGGTACGAAACGCGACTTGTCCGGAGAACTGGTGCACCTGAGGTCCTGCGCGACGGGAAGGGCACCACCGCAGTTGGGTTCCTCGCCTACGCCGCCGCGTACTTCACGGCTCACGGCATCGAACGCGTCATCACCGACAACGCGTTCGCCTACCGCAATTCGATAGCCTTCAAGCAAGCCGTCGCCGATCTCCGCGCACCCAGCGCTTCATCAAACCTCACTATTTCTGGACCAATGGCAAAGCCGAACGCTCCAACCGCACCCGGCAAACCGAATGGGCCTAACGCCAGATCTTCAGCAGCACCTACCGCTAGCAAGTCCTCAAGCACTACAAAACTGAACGGATCTACGCTGGCATCGAAACCACGCCCGTAACCCGAGTGTCACCAACCCCATGACGCCTTTGATCTAGCCCTATGGCCCTGCACGTTACGGCGCCTATCACTGCGCTTGTGCTCCTAAGATACGCTGGGGGATTGACCGCAACGACAACTCAGAGGACACCCGTGCCTGTCATTATGCCGATCTACGGAACCCGCCCAGAGGCCATAAAGTTGGCACCCATCGTTGCCGCGTTGAAGGCATCATCGCAGCTTAGCTGCGTAGTCACTGTTACTGGCCAGCACCGAGCTATGTTGGATCAGGTCAATGAGCTCTTTGGCATAGTCCCGGACTATGATCTAGACATAATTCAGCAGCGGCAAACTTTGACTTCAATCATGACCAAGACCATTGCGGGTCTTGACCGGCTGTTCGAGCAATCAACACCTGATGCAGTCATCGTCCAGGGAGATACCACAACTTCTACCGCCGCGGCCATTGCTGCCTTCTACCACGGTATCCCTGTCATCCATGTGGAGGCCGGTTTGCGGTCGGGGAACCTTTTCTCACCGTTCCCGGAGGAGGCAAACCGGAAGATCACTTCGCAAATAGCAAGTCTTCACCTGGCGCCTACGTCTAGTAGCCGCGCGAACCTACTAGCGGAAAACGTACCGGGCGAGAACATCGTGGTGACGGGAAACACCGTCATTGACGCCCTACTGAATACTGTCGAGCAAAATGTCACGTTCGCTGATCCACAACTAGAGGAGTTAGCGGTTTCCGGCAGAAAGATTCTTCTAGTAACCACCCATCGCAGGGAAAATCAGGGGGAAGCCATGCGAGGCGTTGGGCGAGCTATAGCGCGGATCGCAAAAGCTGAACCGCAACTCACGATAGTATTGCCCGTTCACAAAAATCCGGCTGTAAGAGAAGCCGTGCTTCCCGCCATCGAGGGGCTGCAAAACGTGATTGTGACGGAGCCCCTCGCATACGGTGAGTTCACCAGACTTCTTTCCATCTCGCACATCATTCTTACAGACTCGGGCGGAGTTCAAGAAGAAGCGCCTAGCCTTGGCAAGCCAGTTCTTGTGATGCGGGAAAACACTGAACGGCCTGAAGCAGTCGATGCTGGAACCGTCTCGCTGATTGGTACTGATGAGGACAGAATCGTCTCTGAAGTCGATAATTTGCTCAACGATAAGGCCAGCTTCAATTCGATGGCCAGCGCGATAAATCCATACGGGGACGGCCAAGCAGCCCCCCGATCGGTAGCGGCAATCGAAAAGATGTTCGGTTTGGGTGAACGAATGACCGACTTTGGACTTAGTCCGACCACTCGGTCATAACTTCCGCTGCGGGCCCGAACGGAGTTGGCGTGGCTGGTGCCCCTCGGTCGGCTCTCTTCTTGGCCAACGGGTGGTGATGAATCACCCCTGGCTATGTCAACGTAAGTGGGACCCACCTGGGCAGCCTAAGCCGAACCCGCTACCCTGCCTTTGCGCTCTCGTGCTCACTGGTTGGTGGGTCCGCTATGCGAGAGCCCCGAGCCATAAGCCGGTTAAGGCGAGGAGGATGCAGAGGCCGGTCGAGCCGAATGCGTTTGCTCCTGCAGCCGCGATCCTGTGGGCCATGAGGAGACGGACTGTCTCGACGCTGGCGGTGCTGAAGGTGGTGTAGCCGCCTATGAGTCCGACACCCAGAATGCTCAGCAGTGGCGTGTAGTGAGCACCATTGGAGGCAAGGCCTGTGAGTAGTCCGAGGACAAGAGAGCCACTGGCATTGATGACGTTCGTGGCCCAGGGGTAGTTTTTTCCGAATCGTTGACTGATTGAAGCGTCGACCACGAATCGGAGCGCGGCACCCATTCCGCCCGACAGTGCGGCGATGACAAGGACTGTCGTGTTCATCTGTTCCTCCTCTTGCGGGTGTGGATACCTGCGGCGAGCAGAATGCCGCCGGCAGAGGAACCAGCGCCAACGATGATGGTGCCGAGGGCGTAAAGGACGCCCGTGGCTAAACGGCCCTCTTGCAGTAGTTCAACCGATCCGACGGCGAGAGTGCTGAAAGTGGTGAAGCCACCGATGAGGCCTGTTCCCAGGAGTAACCGTGTCGTGCGGCGGTAGCCGACATCGGGGCCCTGACGGGCAAGCGTCTCAAGGAGCGTTCCGAGGGCGAACGCGCCGATTATGTTGATGCCGAGTATTTGAAGAGGGATACCGTCGACGTTAGGGATGGTCACGCTAGCGAGCAGGCGTAGGGCCGCGCCGACTGTTCCCCCTAGAAAAACGAGGAGGACATCTCGGGGTAGAGATTGCTTCCCGGGGAAGCTGTTTGAGTCCGGGGGCGTTCCGGCATAGTTGTCGGTCATGGGTTCCTATCTCGAGGCGTGAGGTATCGCAAGAGATAGGGACTGCTGTCGACGAAACGAGTCGAGGTTGGGTCCGGCGAGCCCCACCACCGGACGCTTTCGCGCATTGACTATTCTGTCAGATTAGGTCGACGCGTGCTGCCTCTGGGTGTGGGCGAGCCGGTAAGAGTCGGTGCCGGTTTCGATGATGGTGCCGTTGAAGGTCAGCCGGTCCACGATTGCGGCGCAAAGCCTGGGGTCAGTGAACGTTTTCGTCCAGCCGGAGAAGGACTCGTTGGACGCGATCGCGATCGAGTTGTTCTCTTCTCGCTCGGTGAGGACTTGGAAGAGCAGTTCAGCGCCGCGCCGGTCGAGTTCCATGTAGCCGAGTTCATCGATCATGAGCAGGTCCACCCGGCCGTAGCGGGCGATGGTGCGGGCGAGGTTTTTCTCGTCGGCGGCTTCGACGAGTTCGTTCACCAGGCGCGTGGCGAGCGTGTATTTGACCCTGAAGCCTTTCTCCGCAGCGGCGGTGCCGAGGCCGATGAGGAGGTGGCTTTTGCCGGTGCCGGAGTCACCGATGAGGCAGAGCGGTTGCCCGCGGCGGACCCAGTCCCCGGTGGACAGCGTGTTGGTGGTGGCCGGATTGATGTTTGAGCTGGCGTCGAAGTCGAAATCTCCGAGCCATTTGTCTCTGGGAAATCCTGCGGCTTTGACACGTCGGACCGAGGAGCGCCGATCGCGGTCGTCACACTCGGCCAGGAGTAGTTCCGCGAGGAATCCTTGATAGGACAGCTGTTCCTTTTGTGCTGTGGTCGTGGCTTCATCGACGACGGCGCGGATGGTGGGAAGGCGGAGCCTGCGGCAGGCTTGGTCGATCGCTGCGTTAGCGGCTTCTTCGGTGAGGCCCCGCCTTCGTCGGAGGGTCGTGGTGATGCTGGTCGTGGTGGTCATGATGCTGTTCCCTTCTGGGTTGCGTCATTGGTTGCGGGTTTTGTTCGTTCGGGTAGGCGCAGCAGCTGGTCGTTCGCGGCGACTGACGGTAATGGCCTTGTGTCGGCTGGAAGACCGGCGATGACCGCCGCGGGATTCGCGAGACGGCGTTGAGTAAGACTGACAACCCGTCGCTCGGGAGTACGAGCTTGTTCACCACGATGACGGTCCAAGCGGGCCCCACCCAGGGCTTCATGTCGGCGGGCCTCGACCGCGACGACATCGGCGGTGACCGCCCCAACTGTCAGTGCCGCGGTGATACCAGCGATGACGTCTTCGGCTGCCATCGACCGATGCAGGAGAAGAACATCGATCAGGGCGCGGGTGCCGCCGGCATCCCCGTCGGTCTTGCGGGCCGCGGCCCAGAACGCTTCATGGGCGGAAGTGAAGGCCCCGGATGCTCGTGCGTGGGCCAGAGCGGTCGACCCTGGCAGGGCGCCGGGTTTGTGGTGCAGGACCTCGAGGTAATGGTCTAGGTTCACGCTCTGCCCGTGCTGCGTCACTACCCGCGGATGCCTGGCAATCTCGGTGCGTCCTTCGAAGACGACGACTTCGGATGCGCGAAGGAAAACCCGCACCGGGCGCCCAATGACCCTGGCCAGAACCGAGTAGGACGCCATCCGTACCCGGATCAAGCTCGATCGGTTCACCCTCGGTGTCAGTGTCAGACCTGGTTCGAAGCGCTCTGTCGTGATCGGGGCGAGCAAGGATCGTTCGAGGGCGAAGTCCTGGGCCACGGTATGAAGACGGTCACCGATCCGGCGGTTCTCATCCTCGATGTCCCACCGCTTGATCTGCTGATTGAGCTCGGCGAGGGAATCGACGACGGGCATCGGGGACAGATGAGTCCGGCGGAATCGGCCGACGTCGCCCTCGACGCCTCCTTTCTCATGTGCGCCTTTGATCCCTGGCTGGCAGTAGAAGGCGTCGAACCCGTAGTGGGATCGGAACAACAGCCACCGCTGGTTTTCCGTGCGTTGCCTGCCGGTGCCGTAAATGACTTTCACGACCGCGTCGGTGAGGTTGTCGTATCTGATGTGTCGGGTCGGGACGCCACCAATGTCCCCGAAAGCATCGATGTGGCCTTCAAGGAACGCTTCCTGCGCCTGGGTCGAATAGACCCGGTGGATCGCTTTGCCGGAATGGGACAGGCGGAAGGTGAACATATGGCACTTGGTCTTCACCCCGGCCAGCACCACCCAAACTTCCCCGAAGTCGACTTCCGCCTCCGCTCCCGGTGCGTGTTCCTGAGGAACGAACACCTCCGGCAGCCGACCGGCCTCCACATCAATCTCCGGACGACGTTTACGGACATAGTCACGAACCGTCGAATAGGACAGCTCCCTTGCCCCGTGCTCATCGATGAGCCGAGCGAAGACACGTCGCGCGGTATGACGCTGCTTACGAGGACCCTGGAGGTCCTGTCGAAGCATGACGTCAATCGCGGGCTTGAACGCATCCAACCGGGGCGCAGTCCGCACCCGAAGTTTCCGTTCTGGTGGTTCCGCTTGCCTCAGTGCCAGCCGGACAGTTGGCCGGCCGACACCATGACGCTTGGCAAGCTCTCTGATCGAGAGACCCTCCACGCGCGCATCACGCCGGATCCGCGCAAAAACTTCCACCCGAGACTCCATTCGAACCTCCACCTTGAGCAACCAAAGAAGCGTTTGTTACAACGGTGAGGGTGGGTCCCGTTTAGATTGCCCGTGACACCCCGAAATGGCCGAAGTGGGTCCCGCTTAGATTGCCCAGGTGGGTACGAACAAAGCTGCCATAGTCACTCCTCGAACCGCCAAGTTCATTCCGGGCGGATTGTGGGCTATCCGATGGACTTACGGATGAAATCCCGGCTAGCTCGATTTTTCATGATGCCCGGTGACTTGCGCGGATTTGTGGCCGCGGTCGCTTCGCGGTTGTTTTCTGTTTCCGGGCAAGTTGATGGGGCCCGTTGGTTCGCCTGGGTTGGCGCCGGTTCCACTTCCGGTGATCGTGCTGTTGGTTGGGATGGGATGAGTGGCGTTGCTCAGCCGGTGGAAGGGACGAGGCCTTTGGCGAGGCGGGCGGTGTTGTCCAGGAGGAGTTTCAGGAGGTCTTTTTCCGGGGCTGATTCGGGGAGCAGGAGTTGATTGCGGCGGGCGCGGGTGATGATTTTCCCTGCAGTGGCGAAGAGCCGGTAGCGCCAGCGTTTGATGTCCCAGCCCTTGGCGCGGTGGCCGTCCGGGAGGGCGGCGAGCTGGAGCCAGGAGACGAGATTGAAGGTCAGCGCTGCGATGTTGGCCCAGGCCTGGTTCGCGGTGAAGTCGAAGAACGGCAGTTTGCCCAGGCCAGTGTTTTTCAGGGTTTTGATCCGGTTCTCGCAGCGGCCGCGGGCGCGGTGTCTGGCGTCCAGGAACGGTCCGTGCCAGCGGGGTGAGTTGGTCAGGAACGCGGTGATCCGGTGCCCGTCGGTGTCGAGCAGGGAGGGCTGGGCCCCGGGGTGGAGCGGCTCGGTGCGCAGGAACAGTTTCGTGTCTGGCGGGTAATCGGTGAGGGGGATGACGTCGGTGGCGTTGATGACCCACGCGTCGGTTCGGTCGTTTCCGGACTGGTCCAGGGCCGGCTGCCAGTACTCCTTGTCGCTGATCCAGTCGATCATGTGGGTCTTGCCGAACGGCAGGGTGTAACTGGTGGTGAACTGCACGCCGAGGCTGTGCAGGTGCCACAGGAACTTCCGTGACGCCCCGGCACTGTCGGTGCGGACCAGGACTTTTCCCCCAGCCAGTGCCCCTGTTCCGTCGTAGAACTCTTCGGGGAGTTGGGCTGCGGCGGTGTGGAAGACACGGATATGGTCCGCGGCGCTGTTCGCTCCGGCGCTCCCTGGCCGCAGCACCGCGGCGAGGATTTCCCCGGATCCCTTACGGGTCCCGTAATCGACGCTGGCGATGAACGGGGCGAATCCGTAGCCGCCCTTGTAGGTCCCGGCGACGTTTTCCTTATCGGAGTGCGCGGTCACCAGGGTCGCGTCGAGGTCGATGATCAGCGGATCTGCGGCCGTCGCGGTCAGTGCCGGGTTCCGGTTCCCGGCGGCGTCCCAGGCCCGGGTGCGCAGTTCCCTGGTCAGGGTTTCAAACCCATAACTGAACAGCTCCGGGTTCACCACGGTGCGTACGAAAAACCGGGAGACGGTCGCGTTCGAGGGCAGCTGGCCGAAGACCCCGGGTGAACCGCCCCGGGTTTAATGGAGGGTGTTGATTCCTTGAAAGGATGACCCTTTATGGCAGCACCGAGGAAGTATCCGGATGAGCTTCGTGAGCGCGCGGTCCGGTTGGTGATGGACGCGCAGAAGGACCCTAGTGCCCGGCGGGGTGCGTGTAGTCGTATTGGCGCTCAACTAGGTATCCCGGCGGACACGATCCGTGGCTGGTTGCGTACCGTCGAGATCGACCAAGGTGTGCGGCCTGGGACGACGACTGATGACGCTGCCCGGCTGGCGGAGCTCGAGCGTGAAGTCGCTGAGTTGCGCCGGGCCAACGGGATCCTGAAATCGGCGTCGGCTTTCTTCGCGGCGGAGCTCGACCGCCCCTCGCGACGCTGATCGCCTACATCGATCAGCATAAGAACGAATACGGGGTCGAACCGATCTGCAAACAGCTGCCCGATCGCCCCATCAACGTACTACGCAGCCAAAGCCCGTCCGGAGTCCAAACGCTCCATCACGGACGCTGTGACAACGGAGCAGATCATCCGGGTGCACCCAGAGAACTACGGTGTTTACGGGGCGAGGAAAGTGTATGCTGCCCTGAACCGTGAAGGACACCGGGTGGCCAGGTGCACGGTGGAACGCCTCATGCGCCACGCTGGTTTACACGGGGTGCACCGGGGCAAGGCCCCGCGGACGACCGCGCCGGGGCCCTGCACGGACCGGCCAGCGGATCCGGTCCGTCGGCACTTCACGGCGCCGGCACCGAATTGTTTATGGGTCGCGGACATCACTTATATCCGCACGTTTTCCGGATGGGTTTACGCGGCGTTTGTCCTGGATAGGTTCTCCCGCCGGATCGTCGGCTGGCAGCTGTCCACAACGCTGCATACAACCTTGGCGTTGGATGCGTTGGAGATGCGGTTATGCACCCGCCGGCACGCCGGGAAAGATGTATCCCAGCTCATCCATCACAGCGACCGATTGAACTGGCCCAATATCGCGCGATCCGCTACACCGAAAGACTCGCTGAGTCCGAAGCAGTCGCCTCCGTCGGCGCCAAGGGCGATAGTTACGATAACGCGATGGACGAGGCACTGAACTCGCTGTTCAAAGCCGAATTGATTCGGAACTAAGGGCCCTGGAGAAGTATCAATGACCTGGAAATCGCCGTCGCGGAATACATCGATTGGTGCAATCACAGACGCCTGCACAGCGAGATCGGCTACCGACCACCGGCGGNGGAAGCCGAAACCATCCACTACTCAAAACCCCCGAGCATCAAAATAATGAAACGGGTCTAACAAACCCTCCACCAAACCCGGTGCTTGACTCGCTGCGATGCCACGGGCTCACCGCGTCAATGGAAGAGGCGGTGCCTGCGCTGGCAATGCCGCGATGGAATCATCCTTTTCCCTGCTGCAAAAGAACGGTTTTAACCCGCGAGCGGCGGCGCGCCCGCCAAGAACTTCGGCTAGCGATTACGAGGTTGATCGAGCGGACCTATCACCGGCGCTGGCGGCAAAGCTGGCCGGGAAAGCTCAAGTCAATCGAATACGAAACAGTCAACTACACTGCGCTCACAACCGGCTGATACTACGAGGTAAAAGAATCCGGCGCAGTCCCACCGGTCCCACGGCAGCCCCCGGAAGCAAACCGCCCATTAGCCGTTCAACCCACTTACTGGCTTAGTAAACCTAGCAACCTACTCCGGTATCGTACCCGGCGCCCGCCGATTCTAGACCTCATTCCGCGGGAATTCCTCACGCGGTCCGGGAATAAACAACTCAATAACGTGCTCTTCAGAATCGCCCGGAGCGTCAGCTGCCACGCCCCTCTTTCAAAGGCCTTCTACAAGACAGATCGCAGCCAAAAACCAGGTTGGCCTCGCCCGCCGCCGCTGCGACGTTATCTTTGCCGTGCTTAGAACCAAAACACTCTACGAGACCAGAGCGCCGGAAGCTGCTTTACTAGAAGCATGGGGACATCGTTACTCGGCAACCGGCCGGAGCGCGAAGGCTACCGAACGGAAATGTGAAACAATCTATATAGCTACTGCCCCAAACTCAGAACCCTCATTCATAAGAAAGGTCCTCGTCCCCTGTCCCGCTCCAGCGAACTTCGGTGGCGAGGGCCGACGCAGTACTAGTTCAGTCTGGCCCACCCCAGGGGATCAGATGGAACACATCGAAGGTTTTGAACGTCACAAATCGGAGAATAATGAAAAGTACTGACCCTCGCTCCCAGTTTGACAGTCTTCAGATGGACCAGCGCATAAATATGAACACAGACACCGACACCGCTCTCAGCAAGAAATTGGAACTAACGGAATTATCGCGCTTCGGTTCGGCGTACCTTGTTTGCCTCCTTACTCAAAGCTTCCACGAGGATGGCAAACCTGGAGATCCAGTCAATCTGGATTTATGGGGATCAAAACTTCCAAATATAAATATATTGAAGATCACCGCGTTAGGCAGTAGCGAAAACCCTATGGGAGGTTTCATCGATGAAACCAAAAACCATATAGTTGATGTAATTGAAAGCATACGAGAGTGTGCGCGAGATAGTGCCGTTCAGGAGCGCAATATTATTATTTGCGGTAGTGGGGCCGATGGATTCGCAGCGATTATGGTAGCCACCGCACTGGATGGCGCATTAGCACTGGTGCAGGACCCGGCGATCAATCTTGTGGAAGATACCGCGAAGGATCAGAACGTTTTGGCCAAGGGTTTATCTGCTTATTCTGAGGAATACCCCCATCGCGTCAGAGTAATCAATAGGCTAATCATAAATAAACTAGTCCCCTCCCTCCACATCGTTTCACACCGATCAAGTATTCGCCTAGCCAGTCAAAGCGAATTTATTAAGGACCTTTATGGTGACATTCACCTGATGGCGAAATGCGGTGATGTAAACTTCAGTGTGATGTCTACCGCACCCTCTGAGCAGGAGAAGGCATCGTTGGGTGGTCTCATCACACATGCTTTATACTCGATTGAAAATGGATGGGCGTACGAGGCCGAAAATTCCAGCACTAGGAACTACAACCAATTGGTAGAGGCTGCTATAGCCCTCCGAAAACAAATAACGTTCATCCGGACTGAAGCCGACGAAAAGGTGTACACAAAGACCAAAGATCTTCTATACAGCATCGCCCGAGAATTCCCCGACAACGCGTGGCCATACATGAGAATTTGCGAAATTGTCAGCAAGTGGGAGCTCACTCAAGGGGAAGAAGTACTTAGCGCGGCACTAAGCGCATTCCAACGGGCTCAAACATCTGATGCTTTTGTATATGCTTGTCGAGGCTATATAAATACAAATGAACCAGGCAGCGCTGCGGAAAAAATCGACCAACTGATGGCCAAAACCGATTCCCTTCAGATAGCTAATGTGGGTAATGTTTTCAAAGCTGTCCTGGCATATGAAGACAAAAATTTCGTCAAATACGAAGATCTAATAAACGTTTTTCGCGAAAACAAAGATGAAGACTTCAATCCCTACATGTCAATACCGGTGTCCACAGTCTTCACGCGGGATGTAAGGTTACCCGAATCATTTTCGGGAAAGCCCGCCAAACTAATGGGTATAGATGTCCCTGTGGCAAGCATTCAAAATGAAACCTATGATTACATCATAAGTACATCTTGTGATCAACGGTATTTTGAGTTATACGGCGAGTTTCTAGTCAAGTCGTTTACTCAGTTTTGTAGTGGGGAAGCGGCTCTGCACCTGACGGTCGTTGACGGAGACCTGCATAAGCTCGAGACTCTTCTAGCGGAGTGGGGTGCATCGAACGTATTCCTATCCGTCCTTAATCTTGATGCAGGAGAAAATACTGGCGCTGTTTCCTCGCTCGTACGGTTCGTAAACCTGGCTGCATTATTGACCCGAAACGAGGTTCCCGTTCTAGTAGTGGATTTAGACACGGTGATTTTGCAGTCATTGAAACCACTTGTAGAAGACTTCCGTAATACGACGGACGTAGGATCACGAATTCTCAGAGGGGTAAAAGCTCCTTGGGAGATATATACCGGAGGCTTCGCCTTGTTCTATCCGACTGTTGAGGGTAAGCAACTAGCCGCATCGATAGCTTATGTGGCTGGCATCACATGCAAGAAGGGGGGCGCGCAGTGGTGGATAGACCAAAATTGCTTCGAAGCAGGTATCAGGTTGTCTATAAAATCACAACGCCCCCTGAGAATTTCAGACTTATTTAAGGTGCGGGACGAGTATTGCGTGATGCCGGTGGGCCCAATAGAGTCGAAGACGCATTTTTTGAGGCGCGCGCTTGAATCTAACATGTGAGGTTGCTAACGCGGAATGCTGCCAAGAACGGTGAATATCCCCATGGCAGGCTACTTCCAGTCTGTTGCAACGACCCCAACTTCTGCTATCTGCAGATAGCGTATAAAATCTAGATGACCAATTTTCGCTCCTCATTCGATACGTAGGTAAACATGGACAAGGTGTATTATCGCAAATTCTTATCGCGCTTTTTTCCGTTCCTAACGGAAGAAAGGGCTACCAAGAGTGAGCTTGATGAGCCAGGGGAGAAGGCAGGCCGCGCTACCATTCTGTCCTCCTGCTTGGTAGACGGCCAATATCGTAGTGACAATTTAGAGCTGCTCAATGAGCTGACAGTCACGCGACGAAGTTTGAACGATCTTGAGGTCGCAAGTCGAGTCCTTCGCCTGAAACAGAAGGATTTGGTTTCGAAGGTCGCTCGTATTTCAGAAGAGTCGGAGGGACAAACGACCGAGCTAATTAAGCGCCATGCGGCCGAAGTAGATCAACAGGTGAGGCTGGCGAAGTTAGAAGGCGCTCGATCTTTCAAGGAAAGCGCCCTCAAACTTTCTACCAAGTTTGGGTATTGCGGTTCTACAGTCGGTTCGTCTTTCGGATTCTCTCCGGAAGCCTTTTACGGAGGTCAGCATCATAAAGACATTCGTATCCTTGAAAGAATAGCGATGAAGACGGGAAGTTATAGAGCCCGTCGAGCAATAGCGCTCGGTGCTACAGATCAGCGGAATACCTACGAAGAACTCATCATGATCGCGAGAACACACTCGGTGGGTTTGATAGACCTGGACCTTGAGGGCGCAGTGAGGCACTGGAATAGGCGATCATATTTTAGTTTGGTCAGAGTGATAGCTGACCAGTGCACATCTCCATCGGATCCAACGGATGCAGTTGCGCTCTATAAGTTAGCAATATCTGTTTTCGGTCGGAAAAGTTTTGATCAGCGGTCTATAAATATATATCTTGAGACATTACAGATTTTGGGTTCATCAGAGGAAATGGCTGCCGAAATGGTCGCGTTCGACGTCATGGCGACGAACCCAGTTCAGGGTAGTTTACTTCGATGTAACGAGTTGACGGCTACAGGTCTCTTTGAGGGCGATGCCGTTCATCAGTGGTTGGATATACTATCCCCGATATATTCAAACGCGAATTTGGCGCCGATTACGTATAGCCAAAAAGAAGCTGGCCTGCTGGATTGCCTTTCCGCGGATGCTGAGCCGGTGTATGACGGCCCCCTAGTGTCAGTTCTAATGGCTACCTTCAATGGCACTGATCGAATACTGACGGCTATCCAATCAGTGATGAACCAAAGCTGGAAGAACCTCGAATTGGTGATTGTCGACGACTACAGCGACGAACGGCATTGGGACGTTCTCAATAGATATTCCCTGCTCGACTCACGGATCAGGGTTTTTAGGCTTGACGAGAATCAGGGCGCTTATCGAGCGCGCAATTTCGCCTTTGAGATGGCTACCGGCGTGTATGTCACTGTCCATGACGACGATGACTGGTCCCATCCCCAGAAGGTTGAAACGCAAGTGAGACACCTGATGGCACACCCCGAAGTTGTCGGAAACATGTCGTTCCAGACCAGAATCGATGAGGAGTTCAAATTCGTTCGTATTAACGATAATACGAATTTCAATCAGCGCAACTATTCCTCAATGATGTTAGAACGAGACCTTGTCAGAAGGCTGGGTGGGTGGATAGACATCAATCGTGCGGCTGACGCCGAATTCCATGACCGAGTGCGGACCCTAACTGGGAAGCAAATAGTCGGTCTCGAGACGGCCCCGCTATCGTTCATGCGAGCCCGGACCGGGTCTTTGACTTCAAATGAGATAAGGAAAGGGGCTCTTGATTTTGCTCGCCAGACCCTGGGTTTGCTGTACCTGACTTGGCATAAATCGCTTACACCTACTCCTCCGAATTCTCTTGATGATCTTGACTCGCCCAGTTATAACCTCAGTCGCCCCTTTCCTGTACCGAATAACATGCTTCCGGGGGAGCGGCGATCCGCGTTTGGGAACTTTGATGTCGTATTTTTGACGGACTTTCGATTTCCCGGGGGTAATTCTAGCTTGGTAGCAGCGGAAATTGAGGCTGCAGTTGGAGCGGGGCTAAGGGTTGGGGTAGCTCAGTTGGATTCCCCCGTTCTGCGTGCCAACCACACGTTCAACAATGGGGTTGCAGAAGTAATCGAGCGACTCAGTGTACCCATACTGACTATCGAGGATGACGTTTCAACCACTCTCCTGATTATTCGTAACCCAACGGTTCTTCAATTCGCGGAGCGACTGAGGCCAGCTTTGTCACCTAATAGGGTGATCGTCGTTGTCAACACAGCGCCCGTGGGTCAAAACGGAGCAAATTTTTGTTACGACTTGGTGGACTGTATGTCCAGTGTCCAGGAAATGTTCGGAGCTACCGCAGAAATTTATCCTGAGTCTCCTCAGATGCGGAATTTGGTACATTCCATATTTCCGAACGCCCATTACTCCGACAGGAATTGGACTGGTTTCATTAATCCGAGTCCATACCTGGCATCTCGACTACACGATGAATCTCGCCAACCTATTGTGGGAAGGCATTCGCGCGATCACTCGCTGAAGTGGCCTGATACGGCTGAAGAAATTAGGTCGGCTTATGTTCAACCGGATCATTTCGGTACCCATATCTTAGGAGGAACCGGTTCAGTCAGCGGACGACTTGCACTAAGTCTAGAGCCGTCCGTAGTTGTTTCGGAATTTGGTACTATCGATCCGCCGGATTTCCTATCTAAGATTGATTTCTGGGTATATCTCCATAGCACTGCCTTAACGGAATCTTTCGGTATGTCTATTGTGGAAGCGATGGCTTCTGGAGCCGTTGTTCTACTACCGCCCTATATGGAAGCGCTTTTCGGCGACGCAGCATTATATGTTTCAGCCTCGGACGTTGCTGAAACAGTAGCAGTATATTGGGGGGATAGCGCTTTGTATAACGAACAAAGTCGACGCGGTATTGAATCCGTCAAGCTGCACTTTTCGGACGCGGCTTTTTCGCAACGCCTCATCAGTCTTGTTCAGTCCAATCGATAACCCGCCTCTATTTGGATGTTTCCAAAATAATAAGCTTTAAATCAGCCGTGGCGTGTGTGGGATTCTCGGATGGACCTATTGCACAGCGTGAGAAATTACCGAGTGAAGATCGATTGTGAAGGGCGTGAAGACAATTCTTAACGAGAACTTGCCGACCCGAGCAGGGCTACCGAAGTCGGGTCTACCTGGTCTAGTAGGCATAGGTTATGAAAGCAACCATTCGAGGCCTCCAAATGTTCGATTAGGAACACTTGTCGACGACAAGTTATTGAACGAGCTTAGAGGGTTATACATGGTATCGGATATGCTTGCCGGGTGTGTCGGCGATTCGCTCAGTCTGATCAGACCAGATGTTGTTGTGATCCAAACATCCTTCGTAAGCCGGGGCCCGTGGTTGGGTTCGATAGAGAATCCATGCACTCTATCTGGAGACTTTCGATCCCTTCAAGAATGGAGTCGGCGGGAATCATCCCTACTCATTACTCTGATCGATTCAGATCCTGATAGCCATTGCGCGAACTTCTTCAAGAGTATAGGGCATGAGTTTTTTCCGAACCGACATTTCTTCACGCGCTTGGAGAGCGGCGCGAACCGATCGAAGTTTTACAGCATAATCCACGATTATGGTATGTCGTGTCTGAACACCTTTGAAGGGCGATTTTGATCATGTCAATTGTCTACGGATCCCTAAAACAGGACCCACGGGAGCAAGCTGGATTTCGAGGATTACTGGATCATCTTGCGGCGAACGGCATCAAGAGCCGTTCTTGCACGGAAATGATCGCAGACTCCGATAGCCGTACCACCGCACACGGGGAACGGTCAGGAGGATCGGAGATTTATCTCAGATCGGGGCGAGCGGTCGCTTGGGAGATCGCGCAGGTATACCTTAATGGCAACGCACGATTGTTGATCGCAGACGGGTTCGATGTAGCTCGCGCTTTGGCGGGGAATAGAAGGCTCGAAGGAAAATTCTGGATCTATGTAGATGAGCATGAGGCGTCCAAACTAATCTCCGACGAGTTCTCCCGCTCGTTTCTGACTCAGTCTATATTGCATGCTGGGCTGGTTATCGGATCGGGTCGGGGTTTGAAGAAGTTGCGGACGATAGTCCCTGGAGCAGGGGGGAAATTCTTCGAGTACGAAGATGGTGAATCGCTCAATTCCGCACGCGGTGCGTCTTCTCGGCTCAGCGGACAGCTGACTCTTAATGAACGTTACCAAATGGCGACCGCCCGAACGAAGCTTGTGGTAGAGGATATCCCACCTGAGGAATCTGCCTCGGACTCGTCAAAGCAAACGGGGGCGAAGGCTGTGGACGAGGCTTCGATGGAACTTCCTCCGAGGCCTTACCTTGTTGGTATAACGCCGGAGTCTGGCATACATGCTTCCTCTGTTAATGTGATCCCCTTATGCACTACCGTTCTTTCGCATAGCGTGAGCAGGAGCGCATGGGATCTAAAATGTCTTTTAGGGGACACTATCTCCGACTTACTAGTTGTTAGATCCTTGCCACTGGCGAAATACTGTTTGAGTCATGAGGAACTGAGAGACGTCACCTGGCTATGGATCGATGACTCTAACTTCGATGACTTCTTCCTTGACCAAGCCTCAACCAAAATGTTCAAGAGTTTCACATGGCGGAATCGAGTATTGGTTGGAAATGAGGCGCTACGTTCGAGAGTGGAGTTGTCATCGCCAGAGATGCTGGGCAGGGTCACTTTATGGGATTTGCGGAAGTCGGGTAGTTCTGAAATGTCGCCGGCAACCTTCTTCGAGGAGGCAAATAATCCTATTGAACGCTATTTGCCGAGTAGGCTTCCCGCAGCAATATCTCCTCGGCGATTAGTCGTTGCCGGACATGACCTCAAGTTTTTCTCAAGTATCCATCGATCCATTGAGCAGAGCGGTTTGTTTGACACTCGGTTTGATGTGTGGCCTCGACAGGACGAACAAGTAATCTCGCAAAGCAAGGATTTAAGTTCTTGGGCGGAGGTTATATGGTGTGAGTTTGGATCTCGTAATTCGGTATGGTATTCCAAAAATAAACTTCCGGGTCAGCGTCTCATTGTTCGCGTTCACGGATATGAGTTGTTCGGTGGCTGGACAGATGGCCTTGACATGGATGCTGTGGATTTGTGGGTTTTTGTCTCTGAACACGCTAAACTCAAAGGTGTCCTATCTTTGGGTATTCCTGACAGTAGGACGACGGTTATACCGAATGTTATTGATTTCGGTGATTTATCTAGGAAGAAGTTCGAAGGAGCAAGGTACAACCTAGGGCTGGTTGGTATGGTTCCGGCTATAAAGCGTCCGGATCGAGCTTTAGACCTGCTGGAGATATTATTGGGGCTGGATGACCGTTATGCCTTGAATTTTCGAAGTGGTCGTCCTTTTGATAGCGGGTGGATTTGGACTGATCGCGATCAGCGCGACGCATATGAGGCCTTCTATGAACGGTTGGCTTCAAATTCTTCGCTACGACGAAAAGTTTCCTTCGATTCGTTTGGCTCAAACATGGGGCACTGGTACAGGAAAGTAGGCTGGGTTCTATCCCCAAGTACAAGGGAAACCTTTCATCTGGCCCCGATAGAAGGAATGGCTTCCGGGTCCGTACCTGTAGTTTGGGCTCGGGAGGGTGCAGCCGATATTTTTCCGATCGAGAATATCTTCGATAGCTCTGCGGCTGCGGCGAGCTACATACATCGCTCTAATGTGAGTAACGACTCATACGGTGAACTCGCCCGGTCCAGTAGTGAGTATGTACGCCCCCTTGACATTGAAAATCTTGGAAATCGCTTTATTAGTTGCCTGTTAGGCGTAGACCTTGACGACTGAATAGGTTGCTTTTGCATTCCAGGACCATATATCCGCGTCCTAGGTGATAGACTATTCCCCGCCGCATTGGATGATGTGCGATGAGGTTATTTTTTTGCGCGCGAACAATTGGGCGCGCTATGTACATCCTCGCTAACATCAATAACCGGGGATGGCCCTCCGCATTGAAGGGATATCGGTGAGACAATCCGGAATCGCCTTTCCGGGAAGCGCGATTAGCAAGGCGCCCAAAGATATGGCTGAGCCGGTCCCTACTGAGCGATGCTTCAGGATGAGCAGCCGGCAGGCCAGTCTTTATCTGCACCAGCCTCTACCGGGCGAACGGCAGAAGAACAGACGTGTGGATATTTCGCAAGCGTGGCAGATCCCAAAGCGGCTCATCGCAATTGAGGGTGTAGCGGGCGTGGGCGGGTTGGGCGTGTCGAAGGTGGGATAGAGGTCGAGACCTTCCGATGATGGAAGTTCCTACACCGCCTCATCTGAAAGGCCTCGACGACGTTCCACGCTACCTTCGCTGCGCCTGATTTGACCACGTTTTGCCGTCTTGATGAGCTTGACCTCGAAGCCGTCGGGCAGGATCTGAGCCCTGATTGTGCGGTGATTCAGTGTTGTGTCGTTCAAGCGGATACTTGGTGCCAGTCGTGCGGAGCGCAGGGCGTACCGCGAGACACGGTAACCCGTCATCTTGCGCACGAACCGTTCGGTCACCGACCCACCACGCTGTTGGTACGGGTGCGCCGCTACCGGTGCACCGGTTCGACGGGGTCACCGCTATCGGGTTCGATGAGCATGTATGGCGGCATACCCGGCGTGGTGACAAGTTCGTGACCGTCATTATTGATCTCACCCCGATCCGCGAAAAGACAGGCCCGGCGCGGTTGCTGGACATGGTCGAGGGCCGCTCCAAGCAGGTCTTCAAGATCTGGATTCAAGGTCGTCCGGAAGCATGGCGGGACGGGGTGGAAGTCGTCGCGATGGATGGCTTCACCGGCTTCAAGACCGCGACCAGCGAGGAACTCCCGGACGCGGTGCCGGTCATGGATCCGTTCCATGTTGTTCGCCTCGCCGGGGACGGGTTGGACCGGTGCCGGCAGCGTATTCAGCAGGCGACCCTCGGGCATCGGGGTCGTACCGGTGACCCTCTCTACCGAGCCCGGCGGACCCTGCATACCGGTGCGGACCTGCTGACAGAGAAGCAACAGACCCGACTCAACGCGGTGTTCGCGGTCGAGGAGCACATCGAGGTCGAAGCGACCTGGGGGATTTATCAGTGGGTTGTTGCCGCCTACCGGGAACCAAACAAGACACGAGGGAAGCAGATGATGCAGGCCGTGATCGACTCGGTCACCAGCGGCGTTCCGACTGCACTGACCGAGATCCGCCGACTCGGCCGAACCCTGAAGCAGCGAGCCGCTGACGTCCTCGCGTTCTTCGACCGCCCCGGCACGTCCAACGGTCCCACCGAGGCCATCAACGGACGCCTCGAACACCTCCGCGGCTCAGCACTAGGATTTCGAAACCTCACAAACTACATCGCCCGCAGCCTGCTCGAATCAGGCGGCTTCAGACCCCACCTACACTCTCAATTGCGATGAGCCCCTTAAGTGTGGAAAGTTCGCGGTCTGCAGTAACGTCTTGAGGGTAAGCATTTTTCTTCACGATGGGCGGATCGATTGACAATGCCACTGCGGTTAACTGTTATTGGGGCAGGGTATCTCGGAACCACACACGCTGCTGCCATGGCAGAGCTCGGGTTCGAAGTGCTCGCAGTGGATGTGGATGCCGATCGGGTCGAGCAGCTCAATCTAGGAAATTTACCATTTCATGAACCAGCACTTCCGGAACTCCTGCGGAAGCACACAGCATCCGGTCGGCTGCGCTTCACCACATCGATGGCCGAAGCCGGCGCATTTGGCGACGTGCACTTCGTGGCAGTAGGTACGCCGCAGAGAGCCGGTGAGCACGGGGCAGACATGTCCTACGTTGATGCTGCTGTCGCTGGAATAGCCGAGGCGGCAACTAAGCATTGTCTCATTGTTGGCAAATCAACTGTGCCGGTCGGTTCAGCTCGCAGATTGAAGGACGTTGTTCTCTCGAAGAGTTCTCCCGGGATCAACATCGACTTCGCTTGGAACCCGGAGTTCCTTCGGGAAGGATTCGCCGTCGAGGACACACTCCGACCGGATCGTCTGGTCGTCGGAACCGATTCAGACTCTGCCAACGAAATCCTTCGAGCGGTTTATGCAGATGCACTCGAACGCGAGACGCCTTACATCCTCACTGATTTCGAGACTGCTGAACTCGTCAAGGTAGCCGCAAACGCGTTCCTAGCGACCAAAATTTCATTCATCAACGCGTTCTCCGAGGTTACAGAGACTGTCGGGGGAGACATTCGAACCCTCGCCGATGCAATCGGTTACGACGCGAGAATAGGTAGAAAATTCTTAAACGCGGGCGTTGGTTTTGGTGGTGGATGTCTTCCGAAAGATATCCGCGCGCTCCAGGCGCGCGTCTCAGAGTTAGGTCTGGATACTACGATGAGGTTTCTGAACGAGGTCGATGAAGTCAACCTGCGCCGGCGGGATCGCGTCGTTTACTTAGCAGAGCAGTTGCTAGGGAGTCTTGAGGGGAAGACTGTGGCCATATTGGGAACGGCATTCAAGCCAAACAGCGACGATGTCAGAGATTCCCCAGCCCTGGATGTCGCCGGCCAGTTATTCAACCGCGGCGCCGATGTGAACGTCTACGATCCGGAAGCCAATGCCAACGCAGCAAAACGTTTCCCTCGTCTGAATTACTGTGACTCGCTGGTTAGCGCCGTCACCGGGGCCGACATTGTTCTTTTACTTACCGAGTGGCCCGAGTTCATTCAAATGGATCCTGAGACTGTTGGCACCCTTGTCGAGGGACGTATAGTCATTGACGGTCGCAACGTACTCGACCCCGAGGCATGGTCCGGGTCAGGATGGACCTTCTGTGCTCTAGGTCGTCGCATGGATCACGTGAGCGTCCCGGTGCCCGTATAGTCGGACCGGGTTGCTTGGTATTTATTAGTCAATGAGGTTTGGCGGCGAGCTTAATTCCTGTGTTCAACAAGGTCCTTGCTCGCCACCTTTCCCCGAAACGTTACCTTCCCCGCAGGGTTCACTGCGGTAGGCTCGGTATGTGCCGGATTGCCCGGAGTGACCGCAGCGCCGCGGTCACATGCTTACGTGGGATGGGATCACTTTGCAGACGAAGATCACCGCTAACGCGATTGCGATGAAGCGATGGTTGAGCAAGGCCGAAGAGTCCCTGGGCAACCACAGCGACCGGCTGAACGCCATCAACATTTTCCCAGTGGCCGACGGCGATACCGGCACCAACCTCTACCTCACCGTCCGCGCAGCCTCCCAAGCCGCCAACGCGGCCGACACCACCGACCTCGGTGAACTGTTGAAGATTGCCGGCCAGGCTGCCATGGAGGATGCGAGAGGAAACTCCGGCACCCTGTTCGCGGTGTTCCTTTCGGCAATCGCCGAGCCATTGCACCACCACGTGCGGCTTTCCGGTCCGTTGCTCGCCACGGCGCTCCAGCGTGCACAGATCCGCAGCTGGTCCGCGCTCAGCGACCCGGTTCCCGGCACCATGCTCTCTGTCCTCGAAGCAACAGCCCGCGGAGCCGCCGTCGTCGACAGTGCCCAGAACGGCGACGACAGTAACCATGCCCTCGCCCTGACCCTTCAGGCGGCCGTCGAGGCGGCCCTCGAGGCAGTCGTCCACACCGAGAGCCAGCTCGGTGTCCTGACCCAGGCGAAGGTGGTGGACGCCGGGGGAGTGGGATTCCTGCTCATCATGGATGCGCTGCGGGCGGCCTCCCTGGGCGAGGAGTTGCAAGACGAGCTCCTCGACGGACTTCACGGTTACGACATCCAGGCACCCCACATCCATAACGGCGGCGATGCCGACGGGGTGGAGGTCATGTGCACCATCAACCTCAGCCCCCTCGACGCCGCAACCCTGCGACTTCATCTGGACGAGCTCGGCGACTCGGTCATCATGAGCGCAGTCACCGAAGTCGAGGACGGCTACCGATGGCGGGTACACGTCCATGTGCCCACCCCTGAGCCCGCACTGAAACTCATTCATGAAGCAGGCAATCCCATCAATGTCTCGGTGACGCAACTTGCTTCCCCACGGATCGGCGACACGCCCCTGTACAGCGAAGTTCAAGAGGCCAGTGGATAAACCAAATACCGGGGAACTTAGCTCGCCCCTCGACGGGGTTGTCAGTCCCAAGGCCAAGGTCAGGGCCTTTGCCGAGACCCTCAACATTCACACCTTTAGCCATCTGCTCAATCATTTTCCCCGTGCCTATTTTGAGCGCGGTGAACTGACTCCCGTGAGCTCAGTACCGTTGGGCGAAGACGTGACAGTGATTGCGCGGGTGCAGTCCGCCAACCTGAGGCAGATGCGGAGCCGCAAGGGCTCTTTGTGCGAGGTAGTGATCACCGACGACACCGGAGGAAAGCTCGGCAGTCTCAGCCTCTCCTTCTTCAATGGTCGCCAGGCCGCAAGGGATTTGCGTCCCGGCGTCCACGCCATGTTCTCCGGCAAGGTCACTGAGTATAAGCGCCGGCTGACCCTCACCAACCCCATCTATTCATTGCTCGACGACGACGGGCCCGTCGACCCGGATCTTCTCGAGGCTCCCCTCCCGGTGTACCCGGCGTCGGCGAAGGTTCCCAGCGAAACCATCAAGAAGGCTGTCGGCAAGCTGCTCGACAGGCTGGTGCACTCCCAGTTCAATGATCCAGTGCCGTCGGATATTGCGCGCCGGGACAAGCTGATGAATATCACCCAGGCTTATGAGTTGATCCATCGTCCCCACGCGATTGAAGACGCCTACCGGGCCAAGCACCGCTTCCGCTACCAGGAGGCGCTCGTTCTGCAGACAGCACTGGCCCGACGTCGGGCGCTCACCTCGCAGGAGGAGGCGACGTTGCGTCGGCCACAGTCGGGCGGACTGCTGGACCAGTTCGACGCCCAGCTGTCCTTCACCCTCACCGACGGACAGAAGGATATCGGGGAGACCCTGACCGAGGACCTGTCCTCTTCCCATCCGATGAACCGGCTCCTGCAGGGTGAGGTGGGCTCCGGTAAGACGTTGGTCGCGCTGCGGGCGATGCTGCAGGTGATCGACGCCGGTGGTCAGGCTGCACTGTTAGCGCCGACCGAGGTTCTGGCTGCACAGCATCTGCAATCCATCACCCGGACGCTGGGGCCGCTGGCCATGGGAGGGATGCTGGGGGGAGCCGCCAATGGGACCAAGGTGGTCCTGCTGACCGGCTCCATGTCCACCGCGCAGCGTAAACAGGCAATGCTGGACGCAGCGACGGGTGAGGCCGGGATTGTGATCGGGACCCATGCCCTGCTGTCCGATAATGTGAGCTTCTTCGACCTCGGGCTCATCGTGGTGGATGAACAGCACCGATTCGGCGTCGAGCAACGCGACGTGTTGCGATCCAAGGCCACCAATTCGCCGCACGTGCTGGTGATGACCGCGACCCCCATTCCCCGCACGGTCGCGATGACGGTGTTCGGCGACCTGGACGTGTCGACCTTGACCGAGCTGCCCGCCGGCAGGGCACCGATCACTACCCATCAGGTAGGTCTCACGGAACATCCCGACTGGATTGAGCGCATCTGGGCGCGGGCCAGGGAGGAGATCGACGCCGGACGTCAGGTGTACGTGGTGTGTCCCAAGATTGGCGACCAGGAAGAAGACTCCACGGCGCTGGAGCTCTACTCGCCGGATGCGTTGTCCGATAACCGGGGTCCTCAGCAGGAATTGACGTCGGTCAACGAGTTGTTCGAGTCACTCCGAGACGTGCCCTCGCTGCGGGGCGTGTCGATGGGGGTGCTGCATGGACGTTTGGATCCCGCCGAGAAGAGCGCCACCATGGCCCGCTTCAATGACGGCAGTATCCAACTTTTGGTATCCACCACGGTGATCGAGGTCGGTGTGGACGTTCCCAATGCCACGCTGATGGTCATCATGGACGCGGACCGATTTGGCATTTCCCAGCTGCATCAGCTGAGGGGCCGAGTAGGTCGGGGTGGGCATCCTGGAACCTGTCTGCTGGTGACACAGCTCGACCCCGAGCATCCCAGCAGGGAAAGACTGGCTGCTGTCGCGTCGACTACCGACGGCTTCGAACTGTCACAGAAAGATCTTGAGCTCAGGCGCGAAGGCAACATTCTTGGTGCTTCACAGTCCGGCGGACGGTCGGCGTTGAAGTTCCTTCGGGTCGTCAAAGACGTGAAGATCATCGAGAAGGCACGCGAAGATGCGCAGCAGATCGTGGCGGACGACCTCGATCTGGTGGATCATCCAGACCTTGCCGAGGCAATGGATCTGTACCTGAATCCCGAGAAGGAAGCGTTCCTGGAGCGGGGCTAGCACTTGGCTGGCAGGTCTATTGTTGACGGCATGAGCACGGCCAATACCTCCGTACGAATTCAATTGGGAAGCCTATTGACAGTCGTGGGTGGCTTGCTCATGGTGACCCTGTGGCTAATTTTTACGACGCTACATGGAGCAACCTCCTTCAACGAGGACGGTTCTGCTTTGGGGTTATCGACGCTGTTTTGGGGGATGTTGTTGGGGAGCATTCCGAATCTGCTCATAGCGACAGGCTTAATTCTCCGTTCATCATGCCTGGCTTTGACAACTGGTCGGCTGGCACGGCTCGGATACGTATTGCTGTTGATCGGGTTAATCGTTCCGGCAATGGCTGATCTTGCAATCCAGGCTCTGGGGCCGCCGTTCTTCGTCCCCGTCGCTGCGGTTGGACTGATTGTTCTGGGATCGGGAGTCCAGAGCGACCCGCAAATTAGCAAGCCAAGCCGTTACCTCTTGCTGTTCGTTGGGCTTGTCCTCGGGATCGCCTTCGCATGGGCACTGATACCGACTGCACTCACAGACTCCATCAGTGGCTACAGAATCTATGGCGGCTTCGCTCATTTTGCGGCGGGCGTCGGCTGGGTGATGTTCGGCGTCAGTGTGCTGCGCGCCCGATTCACCACGATTGAAGCACCCTCAAGAAGACTGTAGATAACTTCAGATGGGTGGAAGAAATGATGCCTGACTACTCCTCCACAATGGCACGTATCGCTGGCTTATTCGAACGTACGTTCGATAAAATTGTGACATGGCAATCACCCCGTTCGAGCAGCAGACCGATACTCCTCGGTACTTGGCTTGGTTGAACACCGAGCTTGCGGGGATCGCTGACTCGTTTCGTTCGGAGAGCATGGTGATGCCTACCCGCAAACTCGCCGAAACCGCGGTGGCTATCGAACAACTTGCCAGAACTGCGGAGCAGCTTCAGCTGATTGCCGCACATGCGGTGGAACATCAGAATGTGGCAGTCGTTGGCGAATCCGATCAGCGGCTAAGTCTGGGAGCGTCTGACGGCGATTCCTCCAACGGAGCCCTGAACCGGACGGGGTGCAGAGACAACGCCGAGTATCTTCGGAACACTTTGCGAATCAGTAAGAGCGACGCGAAGAGACGGATCCGTGTATCCAGCCAGGTCTTGCCCACGGTTCAGTTGAATGGTCAGCCGCTTGCTCCGCGGCTGGAACACCTGGGAGCTGCGATTGCTCGATCGGAAGTCAGTAGCCAGGCTGCCACCCTAATCAGTGCGACGATGGAGAGAGTCAGGCCTTTTGCTTCGTCCAAAAACCTGGATGAGATGGAAGCCACTTTGACTCGGCAGGCAATCCTGTCGGATGTGGACGTGCTCAGGGTACTGATCCAGCGGTGGGAAAGTTTGCTCAATCCTGATGGCTCTGAGCCGACGGAAGAGGTTCTGCGAGCACGGCAGGGAGTCTTCCTAAGAGGCAAGCGTCATGGTCTGCGCTTCATGGAGATCTCGGCGACCGACGATCAGTTCGAAGACCTGATCACGGTGATGTATTCAGCCACCAATCCACGGGCCAGGGCAGGACTATCAACCGCCGAAGCCGAAAAGCTGGGTGGTGTCCAAAAAGATTCACCGACGCCAGGGGCAGGGAACGCTCCAGAGGATGAACTTGATCGGTCGACATGGGCGCAGCAGCTGCTGGATGGCTTGGTGGGTGCATGTCGTATTGCTTTGGCCAGCAACAAGCTTTCCGACGCCGGAGGGATGAGGCCGCAGGTACTGGTCACCATCAATTACAAGGACTTGGTGGCCGATGCTGGTCGAGCCGGTCATGCAGCATTTGGCGGTTTGATCAGTGCTCGGTCGATTCGTCGGATTGCCTGCGATGCGAATGTTCTACCGGTGGTGCTGGGAACAGAAGGACAGATTCTGGATGTGGGGAATCCTCGTCGGCTGTTTCCTCCCAGTCTCCGAAAGGCGTTGACAGCGCGGGATGGTGGATGCGCGTTTCCGGACTGCATGATGCCGTCACCCTGGACCGAGGGGCATCACATCATTCCGTGGAGTAGAGGTGGCCCAACCACCGTGGATAACGGAGTTTTGTTGTGCAGCAGGCATCACCACTTGCTTCACCAGGAGGAGTGGAGAATCGAGCTGAAGAGCCGGATTCCATGGTTCATTCCTCCCCGGTATATCGATCCGACGCAGAGACCTCGACAGAACCACTATCACCGGGATCATCACCACCCGCCGCCGGGTCACAATCCATTGCTGACGAGTTGAAGCCCTGCCCGACTTGCCAAGCACATGCCCACCAATGGCTTTTTTCATTGGTACCTGTGGACTCCGTACTTGTGGACTCGATGCTTGTTGACTCCACACTCCTTGACTCCACTTTGGGGCCTTCACCGGGCAACTCACTCATGCCATGCCATTCGTCGAGTGATTGCGACCGGTGTTCGGTTCTCTCGGAACTGCGCAGACCTCCCGGCTCTTACCCGGCGCTGCGGGACCTTCGACTCTGTGCCGTGGGCTGTGCCGGCTGTCGAATGGAAAGTGTTCGAATCAGTGGGGGCCATCGACTCTGGATTGACTGGATGTGGTCTCCAAATGAGGATTTCCCCTCCAGGAAGACACGGATATGTCACAAGAGCAGCTTGTTACTTCGTTGTCCCCGTCCGACCCGGCCGAGCCGAGCCGACGTAATGGCATCCTGACTAGACCCTGGATAAGACTGGCAGTCGCGGTGGCTGTAACGGTCGGGTACGGGGTGGTGGCCGGTTGGCTGACTCCTCGAGGTCCCCTGACGGAGGTCGAAGCCGTCGCAACGGTGGCGATAAGTCTGCTGGTCGGGGCTGCCAGCGGCGTCCTCATGCGCTCGCGGTGGGCGGTTCCTTTTACTCCCGTGCTTTTCCTGGTGTCGTTCGAGCTCGTCCGTGCAGGTGCTGAGGGCCCAACCGTGGACGGAATTCAGCTCAACTCGATATACGGCATCGTCGCGTTCATCACGGGCCGCGGGTTGCACGGGCTTCTGGTCCTGATCCCCATGATGTTTGGCGCCGTCCTCGGTGCTGCGCTTGAGCGGCGAAGGGATCAGCGGAAAGGCCAAGATCCCAGTGTTTCAACTTTTCGGCGGGTACGGACAGTCCTGCTCCGCGGACTCACGGCCCTTACCGGTGTATTTGTTCTTCTCCTTGGCTTCCTTGTCGCGTTGCCGGGTACCACGGGCGCCATCCTGGCCGACGACGGCACACAGCTGCCGGGAAGTGTCGCCGAGTTCGCAAGCGTGGATGTGGAGGATCATCAGCTGAACCTCATGATCCGGGGACGCAGCGATACGAACCCGGTCCTGCTGTTCCTTGCTGGAGGTCCCGGGGGAACCGAGTTAGGAGCGATGCGCAACCACGGGACGGCTCTGGAAGAGGATTTTGTCGTTGCGACCCTCGACCAGCGAGGTACCGGCAAGTCGATGGATCAGTTCGAGCCAGCCTCAACCCTGACGCTTGAGAACGCAATGAGCGACGCTCTGGCCGTCACAGAGTATCTTCGCCAACGGTTCGGTCAGGACCGTATCTACTTGGTCGGACAATCGTGGGGATCAACGCTCGGGGTTCTCCTTGCGGATCGTGAACCACAGCTCTACCAGGCCTTCGTTGGCATTGGTCAGATGGTGAGTCAGCGGGCCACTGACATTATTTTCTATGAGGATGCGTTGGAATGGGCGCGCAGCACAGGCGACGTCGGGCTGGAGGCCACGCTTGAGGAGAACGGTCCGCCGCCCTACACCGACATCAGGGCCTACGAACCGGCGATCGGCACCGAACAACTGGTTCATCCGTACGACCACACCCCAAACGCCGAGGGATCAGGTCAGAACTCCGAAGGGCTATTTGTCGAGGAGTACTCCAATGTCGAAAAGATCCGAAACCTTGGCGCCACCCTCGACGTCTTCTCAGTGCTCTATCCGCAGCTACAAGAGATTGATTTTCGCGAACAGGTAACGAGCCTCGACATCCCCGTGTACCTGGCGCAGGGGCGTTACGAAGCCCCCGGTCGTGCCGACCTCGCGCTCGAATGGTACGGAATGCTGAGTGCTCCCTCCAAGGAACTGCGGGTGTTTGAGACCTCAGGGCATCGAGCTATCTGGGAGCAGCCAACCGAGTTCCATCAGTTGATGGTTGAGGTGCTGGAGGACACGAGCGGATAGGAAGCGCTCGTTTGTCATCCACGATCGGACGGCCGAAACCGTCTATGGTCGATACACCAGCCTCGCTATAGCACCCACCAGCAACCCGATCGCGGCCCCGAGGCCAGCGCCGACCGCAATCCCAGGCCCGCCCGCAATCGCTACGCCGATGACGACACCGGCTCCAGCTCCCATGCTGATACCCACACTGGGAAGATATTCGTGGAACCCACGGTCCGGCGTAGCAGGAAACGCATCCAATGTGGTCATGTGCCTATCGTCCGAGTGCAAGCTTCCGAATTGCTAGGGGCTTTTGTCCTCTCCGCACTGCTTGCCTACCTGTGGCCAGACGAGCCACCTCATGTCGATACAGTTGAAACATGAGTCGAATCATCGCCGGAGCCGCTGGAGGCATACCGTTATTCAGTGTCCCGGGTACAGCAACACGGCCCACTACTGACCGAGTCAAAGAGGCATTGTTCTCGCGTCTCGACGCCAACGAGGTCATCGCTGATGCAAGAGTGCTCGACCTTTTTGCTGGCTCAGGCTCCCTGGGCGTGGAAAGCGCCAGTCGGGGAGCGAGGGTCGTTGACCTAGTGGAGTCGGCCGACAAGGCAGCAGCTGTCAGCCGATCCAATGCTGATCTGGTTAACAAGACCCTCAAACACCAGACAGTGCGGGTCCACCATCTCAAGGTGGAGACCTATCTTGATCGCGTGACCCCGGAGGACCAGTGGGATCTGGTCCTCATGGATCCTCCCTATCCAGTGGAAAACGAATCGCTGACCACTCTTCTTGCCACGCTGATTCCGCATCTTGCCGAGGGTGCAGTGGTCGTTCTCGAACGTTCATCGCGCTCGCAGGAGCCAAACTGGCCTGTCGGTCTGGAACGCTTCGCTGAGAAGAAGTACGGCGAAACCAAACTGTGGTTCGCTGAACCAACAGTGCCTGCATCGTAGCTGTGGGACTAGCTTCCGCGAGGGAAGCTAAGGACTGGCCCGACGACCGTCCAGATCAGCTTGATCCAGCCCTTCCAGGAAGACGAGATCAGCCGGGGGGAGTAAGACTAGGCCGCAGTCGTTTCTGCGAGTTTGATCTCGAGGCCTTCAAACCACTGGTGAGCGAGCGCCCGGTACTGAGGCCTGAACGCATACAGGCACGCCAGTCGAAGCCTTGTCGCCGCCGCATAGGCTTCCAACCGTTGATCGGACACCCCGATAGCGTCTGCCGCTGTGAGAACGGCCTGTTTCGCCGTTTGCGCCGCAGCAGCAGAATAGACACCCTGTGCTCGGCGAAAATCGACGTGCACCAGAAGATTCGCGAGATCAAGAGCTGGCTCTGCGACAGATACCGTGTCGCAGTCGATCAACCCGACGGCGCCCGAATCCGGATTGAACAGCAACTGCTTGTCGTGGAGATCACGATGCGACAACACTGCCTGCTGCGGCACACCTGAAATCAGCAGCCGAGCCACCTGCGCCGAAGCCCGCTGGAGCCGGGCGGGTGCAACAGGCAACGCCTCGAACTCCTGCACCTGGTTGACCCACCTGGCCACGGTGTGACACTCATCGCGCGCCGTATGGGCCGGTAGAGCAACACTGCCCTGTCCGACACTTTCTTGTCCGACACTGCCCGGTTCAAACCTGTCCTGCGCAACCGCCAGCCGGGGCCACAGCTGGGCCCACTGCTGCCACGCCATCTCCCAGGTGCCAGCAACGTCCCAGATGCTGGTTTCGGCCAGGATGCCAATCCCGGCGGAGGTGTCAATCCCGCCGTCGTTCCCGGGTCCGTCTGAAGGCGCGTCGCCGTCTCCTGAGCTAGCACCGTCCGCATGCCTGCCTGCGGTCGACCCTCGCCCGAGCTCGTGCAAACTGGTGCCGTGCACCGCCGTCAACGTGACGCTACCCGGATGCTGCACCACGACGTCGGGCACCACAATCCCCGATGGGTGCGCCAACGTGCGCATCCATCGATGGGCCACCGCCACCCCCTCAGCCTTGCCGGGAGCCAGGAGCTTGGTGAATCCAGCATTATCGCGGACCACTGCGCGCCGCTTGTACCGGTGGACCAGCAACTGACCTAGCGCTGCAGCACCGGGAAGACCAGACAGCACCGGGTCTTCAGCAAACGGAGCCAAACGCACCACTCCGTCAGCCTCGATGGTTCCGGCCCTGATCTGGCCACCATCGGTGTCCATCGCCTCAAAGGTGAGTCGACCACCGTCACGCGGCCACGCCCGATGGACGTTCAGCTGCCGGCCAGCACGATCCGTCAGTGTCGCAGGAATTGTCGTCACCACAGGATGTTCTCCATCAGGTCTAGTTGGTTCACCATGTCCTGCCGCCAGGTTGGGGAACAGGATCGAAAAGGCTCACTCAGGCGGTTAAGCAAATGAAAGATTGTCCACCCCAGGACCTCTGTCTCGGTGGCGCCCGTCGGGCCGGCGCTGTAGCCGTCCAGCATGGCCGCCGTGCGGGGAAGCGCCAACACATCGGTGTCTCCCGCCAGCGGCATACTGTGCAGGATCTCGACGGCGGCAAAGCTACCCAGATCGGAGGCACCTGCACCATAGGTACACCGCTCCAGATCCGTCAGCCGGATGTCGCTACCATCCACCAGCACCTGGTCGGCAGAAAAGTCACCGTGAATGAGCGCTGCCCGGCCAGGACGCCGCAACCGCGGTTCCAATCCGGCACGCAACCGCTCCAGCCGGTCGGTAATCCCGGGAAGCAGTGACGATGTCTCCCTCACCAGATTGATCAGCGACCCGGCAGGCGCCCGCCACCGGTGTGTGTCAAAGGCCGGGGGCTGCTGATGAAGCAACGCCAACGCCATGCCCGCCGCATAGGACGCGGCAGCCGCCTCGGCCCCGGCCCCGGCAGTATCCCTGAGGGCCGCAGCTCCCAGCTGAGAGGACTGGTTGCTGGTACCTACGGTGCTGAGGTCACCGGACCCGAACCAAGTGAAGTACTGCACACGGCTCGAAGTCGGCAGCCCCGACCGGTCGACTGTCTCCAATACCGGGACACCGCGGGACGCG
>NZ_ASZW01000091.1:70264-74089 GCF_000468215.1 Arthrobacter sp. CAL618
CTCGCCAACAGCTCGCCATCCGCGTGCGGGGTCGACGCACCGAGCTTGCACACCAGGCGTTCACCCCGATGGCGAAGCGCAAACACCACCCTGCGTTGCGGGTTGTAGTTGAGCACCTCCACCGAGCGGTCAACAAAGATCCAACCGAACCCGTCGCGCCGAAACGGCCGCATGGGCCGGTACAGTCGGTGATCCAGTTCGATGGGCCCTGACACCAGGCTGTGGTCCGGGTAGTCCGGCAAGGCGACGTGCTGGACTTCCAGCCCGCTGCCCACCGACCGGCTGAACGTTTTCTCAAGCTTTGCTGCAGCATCAGGACTGTAGGTAGCAAGCCAGCCCATCCCGCCACCGGCCTCCCGAATCCGCGCCACAGCGGACGTACCGGGTTTGTGCCGCAGCCGATCAGCTTGCACCGGACGCCCCAGCAGCTCGCTGAGCCGGTCGCTGTCGAAGAACTCTTCAAGACCCGGCAGCGTCGGATCAACAGCCTTCGTCGGATCGATAACTTTCATAGGATCAATCATCGCCGCCCGATCAACAGCTGGCGTCGGATCAGCAGACAGTGTCGGATCGACAGCCGCAGAAGAATCCGTAGCCGCCGAAGAATCAACAGCTGCCGTCGACTCAACCGCTGCTGATGGCCGGACAGCTGTGGACCTCATGCCCGGCCTCCAGCCGTCTTTTCGGCGAGCTGCGCCTCATCGGCGGCCTGCTGTTGACGAACCCAGGCGGCGAACATCGGATGGGTCATCAGTTCAGCGGGCGTCCCGTCGAGAAGGATCTGCCCATCCTGTAGCCACACCACCCGATCGTGGGTGAGAGCTACGGACGCCTCATGGGTGATCGTGATGGTGGTGCGTCCCTGCGTCAGGGTGGCCAGACCAGCAAGGACTTCGGCCCGGGACGCCTGATCCAGCCCGGTCGTCACCTCATCGAGGATCACCACCTGCGAATCACGCAGCAACGCCCGGGCAATGGTAATCCGCTGCCGCTGCCCACCGGACAGGGTCCCGCCGCGCTCGCCGACCAGGGTGTCATACCCATCCTCGAATCCGGAGATGAACGTGTGGGCATTCGCCAGCACCGCCGCCCGCTCCACCTCGGCATCGGTGGCGTCAGCCCGGCCATAACGGATGTTCTCCCGGATGGTGCCCGTAAACAGCACCGCATCCTGCAGTACCAGGCTGATATTCGACCGCAGCGACTCGAGCGTCACCGTCCGCAGATCGTGGCCATCCACGTGCGCGGTTCCCGACACCGGGTCCATCATGCGCACCATCAGCGACACCAGGGTGGACTTGCCCGATCCTGACGGCCCCACAATTGCTGTCTTGCGCCCACCCACCAGCGCCAGGTCCAGGTTCTTCAGGACTGGTTGCCCGTCACCATAGGCAGCGGTCATGTTGCGGAACTCTACATCGCCCCACACCTTGCCCAGCGATACGGCGTTCGGGGCGTCAACAATGTCCACCCGTTCGTCCAGGAGGTCGTCCACCCGCTCGCCCGACGCCGTCGCGCGGGCAATCCGCCCCGTGTACTTGGCCAGGTCCCGCAGCGGCTTCATTGAGGTTTTCAGGTACATCAGAAACAGCACCAGATCGCCGGGAGTCATGGCCCCCTGCACCACCCTCCATCCGCCGCCAGCCAGCACGACGGCGGTGGCGACGCCGACAATGACGTCGGTGCGACGCTCCAACGCCGCGGCCAGGCGCCTGGACTGGACTCCGTCCCTGAGGGTCTTCTGGTTACTGCTGCCGAACCGATCGGAAAGGGTCTTCTCCAGGCCGTAGGTCTGCACCACCCTGATAGCACCCAGGCTCTCCTGGGCGGTGTTGGCCAGCGAACCTTCGCCCTTCCGGGTCCTGCGCGCCGCGACGGTGATCTTGCCGGTGCTGACCCGCGACAGCAGCAGGAAACTGGCACAGGCAATGACCACCACCAGGGCGAGCAGCGGATCAAGCCAGAACATCACCCCGCCCATCACCACCAGGGTGATGCAGTTGGCGATCAGCGGTAGCCCTGCGCTTACCGCCACCTCCTGGAGCCGGCCGACATCGCCCACCAACCGCTGGATGGTGTCACCGGTCCGCGCCGACGAGTGATACCGCGTGGACAGGGACTGTACGTGCTCAAAGACCCGGGCCCGCAGCTCCGTCGCGACCCGCGAGCCAGCCAACGCAAACGCCACGGTGGCGAGATAGTTGCACAACGCACGCATCCCAATGATCACCAGCAGCCCAGCGCCACAGGCGAGGAGAAGGCCTTCGGTGGCTAATGGGCCGGTTCCGGCTAGATCGGCTCCCAGGCTGCGGGAGATCGCATCCACCACAAACTTGACCGGCCAGGGTTCCAGCACCCGGAAGATCACCTCGAAGAGCAACGCCACCACTCCGCCGCTCATCAGCAGGCGGTGTTTGCGCAGATGCGGTTTCGCAATGTTGATGGTCCGCCGGAGCGGGCTGCGTGCCATTTTGGGTCCGATGGTTGGCAGCGTTGCCGGCTTGGGGGTCCTGACGATTGCCGGCGCCGGGGGAGTACCAGCGACCAACGGGGGCGTCTTCTCGATGGTCATGACAGGATCCCCTCGGTGATGCGCGCCAGCACGCCGTCCCAACTGTGATGATCGCTCGCCAGGCTGCGCGCGGCGTTGGACATCGCTGACCTGGCCAGCGGAGCACCGGCAAGGTCATCGATGGCGGCTGCCAGCGCCCCCGGATCCGAAGGAGCCACCAGCAGCCCGGTGACGCCGTCGTCAATTATTGAAGGCACCTGACCCACCCGGGAGGCCACCACTGGCAGACCGGCGGCACAGTATTCGTAGATCTTCAGCGGAGAAAAGTACTGGTCGCTTGCGTCCTCCATCTCCGGATACGGTGCCGCCGCCAGGGCACAGCCAGCCAGCGCAGCAGGGATGAGTTCGGGAGTGACGGCGCCCGTGAACTCGACCTCCGCGCCATGCGCGACGGCGAGCTCACGCAGGTGCTGACCCTCCGGACCGTCTCCCACAATCCGGAGAGCCCAGTCGGTTGACGCGACAGCCTTGGCCCGGATCAGGGTCTCCACCCCGTGCCACGGCTTCAGCGTGCCGACGAACACCACCGTCGGGATGCCCGCTGCCTCGGCAGTGGGCCGGATCCGGTCAACGTTGACCCCGTTTGGCACCACCAGCACCTTGGCCTCATGCTCGTTGGCCACCCGTTCCTTCACCCAGACGGCAACCGGTTCCGACACGCACACAGTCCTGGACGCTGCAGCGACCTGGCGCTGCAGCACCGTAAGTGCTCCCGCTTCGTCCTCGAGAGACCGGTGGATACGCTGCTCATCGATCAACGGCGCATTCACCTCGAGGAAACCAGGGACGTCCAGCGCTGACGTGATGCGGGCCAGGGCGTCGCTGAAGAGGGAATACCGCTCGTAGACCGCCGTCGCGCCGTCAACGATGGCACGCGCCGCCAACTCGGCCGCGGCGGCTGCCTGAGCCTGTTCACGGGCGGCGCCGTCGCCCTTGGGGATGCGGTGAACCACCACCGGAACGTCGGTAAGGTCCGCCGGGATGTCGGTTCCCGGCCGGGTGCAGTACACAGTGACCTCGGCGCCGAGGGACCGCCAGCTGCGGATGATCTCCTGCACGTGCACCGAGGCACCCTTCGAACCGAATACCGGCACCCCGGGGTCAACGCAGAGATACGCAAGACGAATCATGAGTAGACCACCGCTTCCTCGATCTGGTGGACCGGCCGCAGGCCGGCTTCGAGTTCCTGCAACCGGACGGACTGTCGGTGCGAATCAAAGAACTGGTCAATCACCCGGCGAGCGGCGGATGCC